>CALATC010000021.1 GCA_937891475.1 uncultured Granulicatella sp.
GCTGCATCGTTAACTGCTAAGTCAGCTAACATTTTGCGGTTCATTTCGATACCAGCTAATTTTAAGCCGTGCATTAATTTGCTGTAGCTTAATCCGTTTAAGCGAGCTGCCGCATTGATACGTGCGATCCATAATTTACGGAAGTCACGTTTCTTTTGACGACGGTCACGGTAAGCATACATGTATGATTTCATGACTGCTTGTTTAGCTGTTTTAAATAATTTTGATTTCGCTCCGTAGTAACCTTTAGCTAATTTTAAAACACGGTTACGACGACGACGAGTAACTGTTCCACCTTTAACACGTGGCATAATTAATTCCTCCTTGGTCTTTCAGTCTCTTGCGACTGTCTAGAAAATGTAATAGTTTTGCGTGCTGAATTAACGCATTTGACTTAATTGTTGTTTAATACGTTTGATGTCAGTAGCGTGAACCATTGTTTGTTTACGCAAGTGACGACGTTGTTTTTTAGTTTTGCCATGGAAACGGTGGCTTGTGAAGGCTTGTGAACGTTTTAATCCTCCACCACCTGTACGTTTGAAACGTTTAGCTGAACCACGGTGTGTTTTTTGTTTTGGCATGAGACTTTCCTCCTGTTACTTTTTACTTGTCATTTTTGGGCGCTAACATCAAGAACATGCTTCGTCCGTCCATTTTTGCCTTTTGTTCGACAGTTGCAAGTTCACTAACTTGTTCTGCCAAACGTTCTAAAACCTTTTGTCCAATCTCTTTATGAGTAATGGCACGGCCTTTAAAGCGGATTGTAGCTTTCACTTTGTCGCCTTTTTCAAGAAACTTTTGTGCTGCTTTCAATTTCGTATTAAAGTCGTTTTCATCGATTGTAGGGCTTAGACGCACTTCTTTGATATTGATGACTTTTTGATTTTTACGAGCTTCACGTTCTTTCTTTTGTTGCTCAAAGCGATACTTACCATAATCCATAATTCGAGCAACTGGTGGTTTTGCATTTGGCGAAACTAAAACTAAATCTAGTCCAGCTTGTTCTGCTAAACGCAATGCATCGTTTTTTGTTTGAACACCAATTTGTTCACCGTTATTGTCAATAACACGTAACTCACGAGCTCGAATTCCATCATTGACCATCATATCTTTTGCTATGATTGTTCACCTCCAAAATTTTTGAGAGAAAAAAGCAAAAAAGCAACGAGAACAAAATATCCCCGCTGCCAATGTCTTCATTAAATAAACATTACTATCGGCCCAAGGACTTCAGTCAACTTAGGCGAGAAGCGGGATGCTTCTGCTTGTTTTCTCAACTTCTGTAGTTTACAGTAATCCTCTACTCTTGTCAACAGTTTTCTTCAAAATTATTTTATATTTTTTAAATTTCTTCAAACTCCATCGTCTTTTTATGCAATTTGTTCTATAATATAAGTAGTTAAGGGAGGAAATTTTATGAAAAAACAGTATTTAGTTTTATTATCTAGTTTATTTGTTTTAACAGCTTGTAAGAATCAAACTTCTAAACCTACTGAATCAACAACTACGCAAACAACTGTTTCTACAACGACAACCTCATCTACAAAAGCAACAACGACTAAAGAACAACCTACTACAACTAAAGTAGCTTCTGAAACAAAACAAGAAACAACTACTCAAGAAGCTAAGAAAGCTACTGTTCAAAATAAAACTACGGTTGCTTCTACTTCAATGAATATAGAAGAAATTAAAACAGGAAATCTTTCAAGTATAAAAGGAACGTGGAGAAATGACTATGGTCAAGAGTTAACTTTCCACGAAAATGGAACAGTTTCTGTTAAAGAATCTACTTATAAAGTTCAACCTACACAAACACAATATCAAGATGGTTTACTTAATTGGATTTTCACTCCATTAGAAAATCAACCAACTGTCGGTAGTGCCATTATGACTTTTGTCCCTAAAAATCATGTTGTAACTTATGGACTGATTGAAGGAAATAAAGATACTTCTGATACAAAAAAAGATCGTTTATTCGGTACTCAGTCTGCCCTCACTTCCGATGCACTTAAAAAAGCAATGTATTATAAAGTTTCTGAATAATAAAAAGATGGCTCGACCTTTTGGGTGGAGCCATTTTTCTATTTAATTTCCTAAAAATTTCTCAAGAAACATACTTGCGATAGTAAAGTAAACAAATACACTCGTTAAGTCACTCACTGTAGTAATGAATAAACCACTCGCAAATGAAGGGTCAAATCCCATAGAGTCAATTAATAATGGAATTAAACTTCCGGCAATGGTTGCTACTGTAATCGCAAAGAACATTGACACTCCAATGATTCCACCTAAAATCCAGTTTCCTTGCCATAAACCTACTACGATAAAAATAATTAAGCCTGTCGCAATCCCACTAATAATCCCTGTTGCAACTTCTGACAATATCGTTTTTACGAAAACTGACTCATCTTCATTTAAACCAATCTTACGAACCGCTACCGCTAAAGATTGTGTTCCCGCATTCCCTGCTGTACCTGTAATTAATGTAATGAAAATAGAAAGTATACTAGCTTGTCCAATAATCCCTTCATAACGACTTAATAAGGCTGCTGTTGTTAATCCTAAGAATAATAAACTAATTAACCATGGCAAACGTTTTGAAGCAGCAATAAATGGGTTCACAGATTGTTCATCTACGTCTACCCCTGCTAAACCAGAGTAGTCACTTGTTGCTTCTTCATCGATAACGTCAATGGCATCATCGACTGTAATAATCCCAATTAATTTCTCCTCTTCATCAATAACCGGAATGGCTAAGAAGTCATAGTCTCGAATCATTTTCGCTACTGCTTCTTGGGATTCTTGTACTTCTACAGAAACGACACGATCCACCATGATTTCGCTAATTTTCACATCTTCTTTATGAACGATTAAGTCCTTAAGAGTTAATACCCCTTTTAATCGGTTTTCTTCATCTACTACATATACATAATAAATAGTTTCTGCTTCTTCTGCCATTTTTTTAACAGTCGTCATCGCACTTCCGACTGTTTGGCTTTCATGAATGGCGATAATTTCTGTTGTCATCATCGCTCCAGCTGTATCATCTTCATAATTTAATAAGTTACGAATTTCGTTAGACGTTTTATGAGGCATCATGCGCAAATATTTTCTTACTTCATCTTCTTGTACTTGTTGCAAAATATCTACTGCATTATCGGCATACATTTCTGCCAACATTCTTGCAGCATAACGCTCATCCATTTCTCGAAGATATTCTTCCACATCTTCGACATCTTCTTCAATAATTTCAAATACAGGTGCCATGTCTTCTGGCGACAGATATTGATACACCAATTGACGTTGTTCCTCACTTAACGACAAGTAAATTTGTGCTTGGTCATAAGTATGGTTTTCTAAAAAGATTTCTTTAAATTGCTGCTTATCATCTGTTTTTAACGTATGATGAATTTGTTCTAAAATTTCATCAAATTCATAAGCCATTTCAGACATCGAATCACCTCTATTAATCATTATTTTTTT
>CALATC010000022.1 GCA_937891475.1 uncultured Granulicatella sp.
AGTGATCGTTATTTCCAATCGAAAAATGAAGCGAATAAGCGTGTTCCAGAAGGAATTGAAGGTCGTGTAGCATATAAAGGTGCTGCGAGTGATATTATTTATCAAATGATTGGTGGTTTGCGTTCTGGTATGGGGTATGTTGGAGCGCATAATTTAGAGGAGCTTCGTGAAAATACGCAGTTTATTCGTATGAGTGGTGCTGGATTGAGAGAGAGCCATCCACATGACGTACAAATTACAAAAGAAGCGCCTAATTATTCTGTCCAGTAATTACGTAAATTGGACTTTGTCTAGCTGTAGCAAGGGACGCTAGTAACCTCGCCTTGCGAGTCTCATTGTTAAGGCTACAGCAAAAAGTCTATTTATTTCTTTATTATTTAAAAAAATATAAAAATTATGAGCATTCTAGTTTAGAATTATTCTATTCTGTGATATACTTTATTCATAAAGGAGGAATGACAAATGTCAAAAGAAAAAACAAAATTAGTATTAAATCAATTAGTAGCTGACTTAAGCCAACAAGCAGCAATTATTCACCAAGTACACTGGTATATGCGTGGACGTGGATTTATAACATTACACCCAGCAATGGATAAATTAATGGATGAAATTAACGCTCAATTAGACGAAGTATCAGAACGCTTAATCATTATTGGGGGAGCACCATATTCAACATTACGTGAATTTGCAGATAACACTAAGATTCAAGATATTCCTGCATCTTACGAACGTTCAATTGATGAATGGGTAAGACATTTATTAGTAGGATATGAATACTTAATAGGTTTATACCAAGAAGGTATAGAAACAGCTGGAGAAGAAGGCGATGATGTATCACAAGATATCTGCATCGGTTTCAAAGGCGATATTGAAAAAATCATTTGGATGTTACGTGCACACCTAAACGAAGCACCTGGAATCTAATCAATTCAAACAAAAAAAGGATGAGTCACTCATCCTTTTTTTGTTTGGAGTTATACAATCATTTGAAAGAAATTCATCAAAAGTATAGAATAGTTTAAGAGAAAATGATTTAGAAGAAATAGATACATGATAAAAGGAGGATGAGATGAATTCAAAGGCGTTTTATCAACAAATGTTTGCGATTGCGATTCCGGTTGCGTTGCAAAGTTTATTAACTTCATTTTTGAACACATTAGATACGATGATGATTTCCTCTCTTGGAGATGCGAGTATTGCGGGTGTGGGCTTAGCGAATCAGGTATTTTTCTTATTTACATTGATTTGTTTTGGGATTAACACAGGTTCTTCAGTTTTATTCGCTCAATATTGGGGTGTGAGGGATGTTCCTCAAGTTCGAAAAATTAATCAGGCAAGTTTAATGTTGTCTACAGCGATTTCTGTGGCATTTATGCTTGTTGCCATGTTATTCCCTTATGGGATTTTAGAATTATTTACGAAGGACGCAGCAGTTGTTCAAGCAGGTGGTGACTATTTACGTGTAGCTGCTTTAACATATGTTATAACGGCATGGAGTTTTTCTTTAGGTAGTGCTTTAAGAAGTACCGGAAATCCAAAAGTTCCATTAGTGGCAACGATGAGTAGTTTTGTCGCCAATGCTTTCTTCAATTATATTTTTATTTTTGGGAAATTAGGATTGCCAGCAATGGGAGTTGTAGGGGCAGCATTAGGAACGGTTGTAGCGAGATTGATTGAAATTGGCGTGTTAGTGTTTGTTATCAAACGATATCAAGGTCCACTTCAAATTCCGATTCGACATTTGCAAAAGATTCCGAAAGAATTTTGGACGGTCTATTGGAAGACAACTTTACCAGTGATTGTCAATGAAACATTCTGGGCGTTAGGGCAAGTATTTTATAATGCAGCTTATGCGATGGTAGGAACGCAAGCAACTGCAGCGGTGCAAATTGCGGTTGCGATTCAAGGCTTAGCCTTTGTTATCGTCCGTGGACTAGGAAGTAGTTGTAGTATTATGCTTGGGCAAAGTATTGGGAAAAATAAAATTGATCAAGCAAAAAAAGATGCGAATCGATTTATTATTTTATCCATTATAACGGGTGTAATCATTGGTGCTATTGAAAGTCTAACTCCACAATGGACATTATTATTATTTGGGCATATTAGTCCAGAAGTGTATAGCCTCGGTCAACAATTATTACAAGTGATGGGTATTATTTTTGTTTTAAAAACAATTAATTCCATTATTGTTGTAGGAGTATTAAGAGGTGGTGGCGATACTCATTATGGAATGAAATTAGAAATGAGTTGTGTTTGGTTAGTCGGCGTCCCATTATCTCTTTTAGCAGCAGGAGTGTGGCATTTACCAGTTACTCTAGTTGTCATTTGTGCAGGAATGGAAGAAGCGACAAAAGTAGTCGTCGGACTTTATCGTGTTTATTCACAAAAATGGATACATCGCTTAGTTCAAGACTAGTCAATCCGTTTCATTTATGGTAGAATATTTGTCAGACAGTTCGTAACCATCCTGTCTATAAACAAAACTAGGGCTTATTTGAACATGAAATGATCAATAGATTCCTGGAAAACGATGGTGTTTTTCAGGAATTTTTTTATGTCTAAATAGTCCGGAAAGAAGGAATAACAATGAGAAAAAACGAAGAAATGGGAGAAATTACACACTTAGGAAGTAAAACAGTTTATCGTGATGATTATGCACCAGAAGTGCTAGAATCATTCCCAAATAAACATCCAGAAAACGATTATTTTGTAAAATTTAATTGTCCAGAATTTACTTCCTTATGTCCAATTACAGGTCAACCTGACTTTGCGACAATTTATATTAGTTATGTTCCAGGAGAACGCATGGTAGAAAGCAAGTCTTTAAAATTATACTTATTTAGCTTTAGAAATCGTGGAGATTTCCATGAAGACTGCATGAATATCATTATGAAAGATTTAGTAAAATTAATGGATCCAAAATATATTGAAGTTTGGGGTAAATTTACACCACGTGGAGGAATCTCTATTGATCCATATTGCAACTATGGAAAACCAGGAACTAAATGGGAACAAGTTGCAGACCACCGTATGATGAATCATGATTTATATCCTGAAAAAGTGGACAACCGTTAAGGAGAATCGTGATGAAATTAGTATTATTAAGTGGTGGAGTCGATAGTTCGACTGCATTAGCGCTTGCTTTAAGTCAAGATCCTCAAGTTGAAGCTATTTCATTTTCATATAATCAAAAGCATAAGGAATTGGAATTAGAAGCTGCACGAAAAATTGCAGCGTATTACAAAGTTCCGCATCAAATTTTGGATGTTACTTCTGTGTTTTCTGGAAGTAAATCTTCTTTAAATGCTGGAAATGATATGGAAGTAAGTACAGGAGATTATGCGACTCAAACAGAAGCGAATACCGAAGTGGAGTTTCGTAATGGAATTTTTATTTCGATCTTAGCAGGAATTGCGATGCAAAAAGGCGCTTCTGAAATTTATTTTGGGGCACACTTGGATGATTCAGGAGTCATTTATCCAGATTGTTCACCTGAATTTATTGAAGCGATGAATCAGGCTGTTCAATTAGGAAGTGGTGGCAAAGTTCGATTGACAGCTCCATTTGGACAAGTGAAAAAGAAAGATATTGTCGCAAAAGGAGTCGAATTAGGTGTTCCTTATGAATTGACGTATAGTTGCTACAATGGCGTGTATCCTCCATGTGGGAAATGTGGAACTTGTATTGATCGAAACAAAGCCTTTTTAGCAAATGGATTGGAGATTTTATAGTGAATAAAAAACAAATTAGATTATTAACACAAAATACTTTAATAGGGGCATTATATGTTGTTTTAACATTAATTAATCCTATTTCTTACGGGATGTTTCAATTCCGTTTATCAACTTTATTAATGGGTGTGCCATTTTATAAACCGCAATTGTCATTAGGGATTTTAATCGGTGTAATGATTAGTAATATTCCAAGCCCTCTTGGACCGATTGATATTTTATCTGGATTTTTAATTCAGTCAGTGAGTTTATATGTTTTTAACCGTATTTTCAAAAATTCTTATGTGAAGAGTGCTGCATATGGAATTTGGTGTGGTTTTGTAGTAGCCGCAGCATTGTATTACTCATTACAAGTGCCATTCTGGCCTAGCGTATTTGGCGTAGCTGTGTCTAATATTTTATTTGCCTTCTTAGGTACTTTTATTGTTGAAAAATTCTTAAAAGGATTTTTAGATAAAACAGTAGTTGAATAGAAAACGATGAATATACTTCGAAACGTAATAGTGTTTCGAAGTCTTTTTTTGTTTGAACGTATGAGCTAAATGATGAAAGAAAAATTTTGTGTTAGCGAGGTCGCCAGCAGCCTCGTAAGCGAGTCTCATGGCTAAAATTTGAGCCTTGGTCTCAAATTTTACCTGTCATGGAAGCCAGGTGTGACTTCCATGACTTTCGCAACAAAAATTTTTCTTTCATCGTTTAGCTAAATTTTAAAACGTAGTGTAATTATTTTTTAGGAACTAATACATTTCAGTGAAAAAACGCAAAAATAATATAAAAGAAAGCAGAAAAATCTTTTTGTAGCGAAAGCAATAGAAACCAAGGGTTGGTTTCTATTGCAGGTAAAAATCGAGACCAAGGCTCGATTTTTAGCCAAGAGACCCATAGGGGCTACTGGCGACCTCTCAAACAAAAAAGCATTTTTCTGCTTTCTTTTATTACGTGTTCGAAAAATATTGACAGAAAGATAAAAGGAGAGTAAAGTTATAAAACGTAAAGATTACGTTTTATAGAAGAGGGAGATAGAATGAAAATTCATAAAAAATCATTACTAATTGGGAGTGCAAGCCTTGTTTTATTGGGAGGTTGTTCACTGTTTAATACTCAAAATACAAGTCAGCAAACAGAATCAGAAACGACAACAACAGAAATTTCAAAAGCTGATTTAGCAAAATTTGAAAAAATTGCTGAAGAAGTAAAAGAAAACAAACCAAAAACAATTGTGGGAGAAGTATTCGAAAATGGATACTTAAAAAAACATGGAGATCACTATCATTTTGTATACGGAGCTCCACCAGCAGATGCTATCTATGAACAAAAAACTTCTACTACGAAAGCCATTAGTTCTGCAGATGACGGATATGTGTTTAATCCAAATGACATTGTAGAAGAAAATGAAATGGGATATGTCGTTCGTCACGGAGATCATTACCATTTTATTTATAAAAATAATGCCCAACAAACACTTGCTACAACACTTGCTACAAATCCGGTAGCACATGAACATCATGAAGAAGTTGAAGATGGCTATGTTTTTGATAAAAAAGATGTTGTTAGCGAAACTGAAACAGGGTATATCGTTCGTCATGGAGACCATTTCCATTATATTTATAAAGATAAACAAGGAAATCCTGTAGTAACTGCTGAACATCACGACCATGAAAGTGAACACCATGATCATGAGGGTGAGAAACATGAGCACGAAGGTGAACACGATGATCATGACCATGATGGGTATGTATTTGACAAGAAAGATATTGTAAGTGAAACAGCAGAAGGTTATGTAGTTCGACATGGAGACCACTTCCATTTTATTTATAAAAATCAAGTGAATCCTGAAAGCACACAGCCTGATACTGTTACATCAACGATTGGAAAAGTTGAAAGGGTAGAAAAGGAACTACATGGTTTAACAGGAGGAAGTGCAACAAAACCTACGACTCCTGAAACAAAACCAAACACTGAAGCTCCAACTACACAGCCAAAAGAAAAACAATTTGCCGGAATTCATTATAGAACAAGTGACGGATTTTTATTTGATGGAAATCATATTATTGGAACATCAGGAGAAAATTTATTAGTAGCTCATAATGGGAATATGAAAGATATTCATGTGATTCCATTTGAACAATTAGTCCATACAAAATGGGAAAATTTAATTCCTAAAGAACATTTAGAAGCAGCTAAAGTACGCTATGATGGGACTGCAACGGCACCTAAAGAGGAACATCACCATGATGATGCAACGAAACCTGCAGAAATGAGTGAGTTAGATAAAAAAATCGAAGAAAAAATTGCAGGTATTATGAAACAATACGGTGTAAAACGTGAAAGTATTGTAGTCAATAAAGAAAAAAATGCCATTATTTATCCACACGGAGATCACCATCACGCTGATCCAATTGATGAACATAAACCAGTTGGAATTGGACACTCTCATAGCAATTATGAACTCTTCAAACCAGAAGAAGGAGTGGCTAAAAAAGAAGGGAATAAAGTTTATACAGGTGAAGAATTAGCAAGTGTTATAAAATTATTGAAAAATAATACATTTAACAACCAAAACTTTACATTAGCAAATGGACATAAACGTGTGTCCTTCAGTTTCCCTCCAGAATTAGAGAAAAAATTAGGAACAAATATGATGGTGAAACTAACGACTCCAGATGGAAAAACGATTGAAAAATTATCAGGAAAAGTATTTGGTGAAGGTGTCGGTAATATTGCTAATTTTGAATTAGATAAACCATATTTACCTGGAGAAACATTTAAATACACGATTACTTCAAAAGACTATCCAGAAGTAAATTATGAAGGAACATTTACAGTTCCGTCTTCATTAGCTTACAATATGGCAAGTCGTACGATTTTCTATCCATTCCATGCGGGGGATACTTATTTAAGAGTGAAACCTCAATATGCAGTACCAAAAGGGACTGATGCTTTAGTCAGAGTATTTGATGAATTTCATGGAAATGCGTACTTAGAAAATAACTACAAAGTGGGTGAAATTAAACTCCCTATTCCAAAATTAAATCAAGGAACTACGATGACAGCAGGAAATAAAATTCCGGTAACTTTCATGGCAAATGCTTATTTAGAAAATCAATCATCTTATATTGTAGAAGTGCCGATTTTAGAGAAAAATAATCAAACAGAAAAACCTGGAGTTTTATCACAATTCAAAGGACATGAAACAGAAGAAACTTCTAAGCCTGTCGAAAAAGGTGAAGAATCGCCAAAAGAAACTGGAAAACCTGTAGAGAAAGTTGAAGGAAGTTCAACACCAACAGGCGAAGGATTAAAACCTGAGTCAGAAAAACCAAATGAGAATTCTATTTCTGAGCCAGGATTAGAAGAAGCACCAGCAGTAGATCCAGTACAAGAAAAAATTGCGAAATTTGCTGCTAGCTACGGATTAGGATTAGATAGTGTCATTTTCAATATGGATGGAACGATTGAATTACGTTTACCAAGTGGAAAAGTCGTTAAAAAGAATATGGCAGATTTTACAGGAGAAG
>CALATC010000023.1 GCA_937891475.1 uncultured Granulicatella sp.
CCCCCTCTAAAGTAGTTTACTTTTTTAAGTGTCTACTTTAGAGGGAGCATATCACAGTAACAAATATGTTACTTTTGAAAAGTTATTAGTTCACTACAATATCCGAATAATTCCCATAATTATCTAAATAAAAGCTTTTTATGGTTACGAATTGTTAATGAAAATGATACAAATAAGGATAAAACTATAAGTAGTTCCACATTAATCTGGAACAATAACGAATAAAAATTACTGTAAGCGTATCATATACTAGAAGTGTGATAAAACGCTTGCAGTAGAAATGCATTGAAGAGGGAGTGAAAACATGAATGCAAGACAAATCTTCTTATTAGAATTTTTGCTTAAACAGCATGAATACCTCTCAGCTAATCAATTAGCTGAAAAATACGGAGTTTCTACGAAAACTGTTTATCAAGATATTGATAAATTAAATGATTTTTTCGATGAAGGAGAACTTAAAAGCAGAATTGTTAAAGTTCCGAGAAAAGGAATTAAACTATCTGCTGATGAAGAGAGAAAGCAAATTCATTCACTATTATTAGTAAATAAGCATGAATCTGGAGTTCAAGATTTTTCGCCGGAATATAGAGAGTCAGAGCTTATTAAAAGATTATTTATAAATCAAGAAGACTTAGATATTTATGATTTTGCTGAGGAAATGTATGTTACAGAATCAACAGTCCATAGAGATATTGATAAACTAGAAAAAAATTTAGGGCAATTCGACTTAAAAATACGTATCAAACATGACCAATTATTTGTCGATGGTGATGAGTGGAATATAAGAAAAGCTCTACAATCTTATGTTATTCAAGCTCAGTCATTAGGAAGAGAAGAAAAAATAGAACGTTTCTTCTCAGAGAAAGATATAGAAATCTGCTATGAAGCGATTAGTAGATTGTCTCAAAAATATCATCATCAATTTTCAGAAGAATATTCGTGTTTGTTGCTTGTAGAATGTTTAGTTTTTAAAAAGAGAACAGAAAACAATAACTGCTTAACTGAAAGAACAAGTAATTTGATTAATGATCTGAATCACTTAGAAGTTTATTTCTTTTCTGGTGAATTATTGGAGAGCATCATCAATAAATCTTTTTCAGAAATCTCGCCTTATGAAATTGAAGCAATGGCTTATAGCTTACTAGCGTATGGCTTCAGTATTCAATCAGCTGATTATATTCAAAATATTGAACATCAAGTCAACGAATTAATAAATAAAGTTTCTAATCTACTTAGTCTAGATTTATCGAAAGACAATCACTTGAAATTAATGTTATCCAACCATATTTCAAAGATGATTTTTAGGTTACGAAATCAAATATACATTACAAATCCTGCACTAGAGGAAATAAAAAAACAGTATTCGAGTTTGTTTAATGTTATTTGGATAGCTATTCGAGGACTTAGTAAATATTACGAAATTAATATTTCGAATGAAGAGCTGGCTTTTATCGTCATTCATTTTCAATTAGCAATCGAAAAAATTGTTAAGCCTCTCAATATTGTTGTTATCTGCCAAAACGGTATTGCAACTTCAGAATTAATTATGAGTAAACTACATAAAATTTTTGATTCGGATGCAAAGATAACAAACATTAATGCAAGAGAGCTTGATTTTTATGACTTAAGCAATATTGATTTGATAATCTCTACAATTGCTCTTCCGGAAGTAAAAGTTCCAGTTATTGAAGTTAGTCCGATTCTTACAAAAGATGAAATTGAGTCAATCAGAAGTTTCTATTCAGAACATATGACTGATAATTATACCTTGATGAGAACAAGCTTGGATGGTAGGAAATTTAATTTAGAATCTTTGCAAACGTTAATTAAGAAACCTTCATTAATTCGAGAAACTGTGAAAAGCAAAAAAGAGTGTATCGAAAAAATGATTAGGGAATGTGATGCAACGAATCGTAGAATTAAAGAGTTTAAAGAATCCATTCTTGAGAGGGAGACGCTTGGAAGCACAAGTGTTTATACAGGGGTTGCCTTACCGCACTGTGATCCAAGATTTGTTGAACAGTCCGAATTAATAGTCATGACCTTGGATAAACCAATAAATTGGGGAAAAAATAATGTTAAGTTGATAATTCTTATTGCCGTTGCGGAAAATGATATTCCAATTTTTAAAGATAGTTTAATCGCATTGTATTCTGTGATTGAAAATCAAGAATTGATGAATGAATTGGTTCAATTGGAAAACGGTGATGAAATTAAAAATAGACTACTTAAGGAGGTGAGCCAAAATGCTAAATGAAGAAGTCTTTGAAATAAATGTTGCAAACATAAAAACAAAAGAAGAAGCATTAAGCTATTTGACGGATAAATTAATCAGTAAAGGGATTGTAAAAGAATCTTATAAACAGGCAATTATTGATAGAGAGCATGTTTTTCCAACAGGATTACAATTCGAATCGTACGGGATTGCTATTCCGCATAC
>CALATC010000024.1 GCA_937891475.1 uncultured Granulicatella sp.
GACATTAAATCCCCATGCTTATTTGTATCAAAGAAACGAATTGGCAATGTTTGAATATGGTCGAATAAATCTTTTCTCATCGTTTCAATCGTTTGTTGGCCAATCGTAATCATAATTTTACCAGAGAAATAATTCGCAATCGCCCCAATGATATAAATTAACCCAATGACTCCTAGCATTTTTGCTAAACCAGCTACATCTTTTGTCGCAATAAAATCATTAATTAATGGACGAATAAAGTAAGTCCCTACAATTCCTGCAGCACTTCCTAAAACGACTAATAAAAGAACAGCGAAAAGACTCCACTTACTTTTCCATAAATAGCTCCATAAGTCGGCTAATGTTTGCTTTAAATTTTCAGGACGTTTTGGTCCGATTTTTTTAGCGCTCATCTACTTTCGCTCCTTCCATTTGAGTTTCATAAATTTCACGATACAGTTCGTTATTTTCCATTAATGTTTCGTGTGTTCCAATTCCATTCATTTTTCCATCTTCTAACACAACAATCTTATCAGCACCTTGGATAGAAGAAATTCTTTGCGCAATAATAATCACAGTTGTATCTGGTAAATGATTAAAGAACGCTTCACGAATTAATGAATCTGTTGATGTATCTACCGCAGAAGTTGAATCATCTAAAATTAATACAGCTGGTTTTCTTAACATCGCTCTTGCAATACATAGACGTTGTTTTTGCCCTCCAGAGAAATTTCTTCCTCCTTGTTCAACTTTTGTATCATATCCATCTGGCATTTCCTTAATAAAATTATGTGCCTGAGCATATTTAGCTACTTGAATCATTTCTTCTTCAGTTGCATGAGGATTTCCCCATAATAAGTTTTCTCGAATCGTTCCAGAAAACAGTGTATTTTTTTGAAGAACCATTGCTACTTGACTTCTTAAATCAGAAAATGCATACTCACGAACATCTTTCCCTGCAACTCGAACACTTCCTGCCGTTGCATCATACAATCGAGGAATTAATTGAACAAGGGATGTTTTACCAGAACCTGTTGGTCCAATTATTCCAAGAACTTGTCCACTTTTCACTGAAAAATGAATATCATTTAACACTTCTTCTTGTTGATCTTTTCCGTATGAGAAATGAACATGATCAAACTCTACATC
>CALATC010000025.1 GCA_937891475.1 uncultured Granulicatella sp.
GACGTCAGTTGTTAGAATATTTAGGAGCTCCAGAACATTTATATTTAAAACAACCTACGGCAGATTTAGAAGAAGAACGCCCATCACTTCCAGATGAAGTAGCTTTAGGCGTGACTTATGAAGCAATCGATAACTATCTTGAAGGAAAAGAAATTTCAGAAAAAGATGCTCAAACTATCGAAAATTGGTATATTAAATCAGAACATAAACGTCGGTTACCGATTACGATTTATGATGATTTTTGGAAATAATCTAAAAAATAAAACTCTATTAGATAGGATGCTTCCGAGTCTAATAGAGTTTTTTTATTGCTTTATTGTTCTAAAGGTTGACCTGTTTTGTTCAGTTGAGTAACTTTTGAAAAGAAATCTTCTCTTAAACGGATTAATAATTGATTTTGGAATGTCTTTTCTAGATGATCTAGAGTTGCAAAGATATGTTTAGCAAGTTCTAAACCATAGACATCATTTTGACGAAGGAAATTACAGGAACGCTCCATAGAAAGAGTAATAAATTGCGTCAATTTCATGCTTAGTTCTGGAAAAGCATTCATCACTTCGAGCGTTTTTTGTGCTAATTTTTCTGTTTTATCATAATGACCTTGGATAGAGTAGTTTTTAACTCCTGCTCGTAGAGCGGAGAGATAGTATTCAGCAGCACGAGTGTAATGGTATTCCGTTTGGTTTTTTAAAACATCTAGTAAATGATAAAGCCGGTAATCTAAAAAATCAATCGAAAAATGGGAAATGATAGCAGAAAATACATTCACCTCAACATAGTTCCAGTATTCAACTTTAGTAAGATAAGCTTTGATATATTCCAATTCTTCATAGTCTTTTGGTGTTAAAAGAGAGTCTCCAACAATAGAGGCAATTCCAAATTTACTAACAACTCGATTGGCAATAATGAAGTGTTCTGCAATACTGGAATCTTCTAAAGGTTGGTTTAGAAGATCTAGGGCCTTTTTATATTCTCGTTTGGAAACTAAATTAGCTACTTCAACTTGACGTTTATGAAATTCAGAAGGAAACATTTGAGCTCTAATTTTATCGAAAGTCTCTTTATCAATTCCGACATTGTCAATGATTTCTTCGAATTTTTGAATGGTAATACGAGATTTTCCTTGTTCAAATTGTCTTAAAAAGTGTGGAGTAACTGTGGTACCTGCAGCTTCTTTTTGAGTAATTCCTCTATCTTCACGAATTTTTTTAAAAACTAGCCCATAAATACTTTCATCGTTCATACTTATTCCTCCTATATGTATGCGTTATTTAATGTGATTATAACAAATATGAAAGTGTTTTTTAAGAAAAGGTATGTATAGTTTCTTTTTCGGGATAAAAATGTGAAAACAATTTTTAATAGGGTAAACATAGTTACGCTTTTTAAATTTTTTCGAAGGGATAGAGTATACTTCAGCTATCAAAACAAAAGGAGATGATTTCTTATGAAATTACAAAAGAAATTAACAATGTTAGGAGTTGCTTTAGCAACAACTGGAATTTTAGCAGTATCAAATATGTCGAGTGTTTTTGCCAAAGAGGAAGTTTTTAATTCTCATGTCGTTTTGGAATCTGTAAACGGACATGAGCCAACTCTCCGTTTCTTAGAGTATGCTTTTGTTTATAGTAACCAAACAAATCCAGAAGCGATTATTGATTTTGGGAATAGAAAAGTTACGGTTCCTGAACGTTTGAAGGAAGTACCTCTTTCAAAATACGAAAAGTCTTTTAGTTTTAAAGGAGAACAATTGGTACAAGTTAGAAATAATGCTATTAAAAAGCTTAAAGGTTTGGTTGGGAAAAAAGGTGTCTGGAAACAAACTGAACAGGGTTGGCACTATGTAATTTGGTATGGTAATGGGGGAGTTGCTGCTGAAGGATGGATTCAAGACGGTGGAAATTGGTACTATTTAGGTACAAACGGAGTAATGGTAACTGGCTGGGCTCAAGTTGATGGAAAATGGTATTACTTAAAATCTTCAGGAGTAATGGCAACTGGCTGGATTCAAGATAATGGTAAATGGTATTTCTTAGATTCTTCAGGTGCTATGAAAACAGGTTGGTATGAAGTGAATGGTAAATGGTACTATTCTTATGGTTCAGGCGAATTAGCTGTGAACACAACAATTGATGGTTACACTGTCAATGGAAATGGTGAATGGGTTTAATCATTTATAGACTAAAAAATAAATAAAAAGGATTATAGAATTAGGTGACTTCGTGTTACCTAATTTTTTTATGGTCAAAATTGAAAATCGTTAAATAGCTATATTCATTTTCAAAAAAATCTGTTACAATACTGGTAATGACAAGTTGAGGGAGGAAGCCTTATGGACATTAAAATTGTAAAAAATCAAGAAGAAGGCGCATTAGTTGCATTTGAAGTATTTAAAGAAGCCTATGAAAAGGGAGCAAAAGTTTTTGGCTTAGCAACAGGGTCAAGTCCTCTTGGTTTATATGAAAAAATTCGTCAAAGTTCATTAGATTTTTCGGATAGAGTTTCTGTAAATTTAGATGAATATGCAGGATTATCAAATGAAGATGGACATAGTTATCACTATTTTATGAATGAGCAATTATTTGAAGCAAAACCATTTGCTAAGAGTTATTTACCAAATGGACTTGCAGAAGATATTGATGCTGAAGTAGAACGTTATGAAAAAATTTTACAAGACAATCCTGTTGACTTCCAACTATTGGGGATAGGGAGTAATGCCCATATTGGATTCAATGAACCAGGAACACCATTTACACAAAGAACACATAAAGTAGCCTTGGCAAAAGCAACAATCGAAGCGAATAAACGTTTCTTTGAACGTGAAGAAGATGTACCAAGATTTGCTTATTCAATGGGGCTACAATCGATTATGGATGCAAAACAAATTGTGTTAATTGCATTCGGGGAAAAGAAAGCACAAGCAATTTTAGATACGGTAAAAGGTGAAATTACTACGGATGTACCTGCAAGTATTTTACAAAAACATCCTAATGTAACTATTATCGTTGATGAAGCTGCAGCTGCATTATTAAATAGATAATGAAATAGGGTATACATTTACACGGGAAAAGGTTTAGAAGAAAAAGGAGAGCGATAAGATGGTAAAATTAGTTTTTGCTCGCCATGGCCAGTCAGAATGGAATAAGGCCAATCTCTTCACTGGTTGGGCGGATGTTGATT
>CALATC010000026.1 GCA_937891475.1 uncultured Granulicatella sp.
CTGATGTTAAGCAAAAGCTTAATATAGGGACTAGTGTCATAAAAAAATTAATTGATAATAAAATATTAACTGTTACTGAAGAAGAAATAGAAGTTCTAGAAAAATTGGAGAAAGCACTTGAAAGGGAGATTAACCAAGAAGGTGACGCTCATTTTAGACTTGATATCCAATTTCATAGTGCCATTGCAGAAGCAAGTCGTAATGTAGCGATACAGCAATTGATACCGATTATTATTCAATCGATTACTTTATACAATGATTTCTTTACGAGTGAGCAAAGTAAAATAAATACAATACGGGCTCATAGAGAAATTGTTAAAGCAATAAAAAATAGAGATGCTGTAGC
Source organism: uncultured Granulicatella sp. (assembly GCA_937891475.1). Next base: position 347 of record CALATC010000026.1, read on the forward strand.
TGCTCGAGATGCTATGTTATTGCATTTAGCAGATAATAGAAGAACGCTTAATTACGAAAAATTTATCTGATGAATATTGATAAATAACGAGAGTAGTTCTCATTGACACCTAAAGTCATCTGATGTATTATAAATATATCAGATGACTTTATTTTGTTTGGAGAGTGAAATTATGAGTAAAGTGTTAGAAAAATTGAAAGATAATTATATATTTGCAGTAATTCGCGGGAAATCATCAGATGATGCTGAGAATATTTCAAAATATGCAGTATTAGGTGGAATTAAGAATATAGAAGTAACTTATACTACGCCTAATGCATCACAAGCTATTTCTAATTTGAAAGCGTATTATATATCTACGAAAGATGTTGTTATTGGTGCGGGAACAATTATGAGTGTAGAATTGGCACAAGAAGCAATTAAAGCTGGAGCAGAATTTTTAGTTAGTCCACATTATGATGAAGAGATTCAAAAAGTAGCATTAGAAGCTGGAATTGAGTATTTCCCAGGTTGTGCAACTGCAACAGAAATTGTTAAAGCAATGAATGGTGGAGCAAATATTATTAAATTATTCCCAGGTGGAGTATTAGGATCTTCGTTTATTAAAGATATTCATGGACCTATTCCAACTGTGCAATTAATGCCATCTGGAGGAGTTTCTTTAGAAAATATTAAAGAATGGAAGGATAAAGGCGCTGTTGCAGTAGGCGTTGGTAGTGCTTTAAGTGCAAAAGTTGGTTCTGAAGGATATGAAAGTGTAACAGAGATTGCTCAGCGATTTGTATTAGCTTTGGAGGGATAAAGATGTCATTTAATCAAAATAATTTTTTACTACAGTCAGAAATTAGTCAAAATTTATATTCTAAAATAGCGACGTTACCAATTGAAGATTTTCATTGTCATTTATCTCCACAAGAAATTTATGAAGATAAACCTTTTGAAAATGTCGTCCAAGTATGGTTAGGTGGAGACCATTATAAATGGAGACTAATGAGAGCAAACGGTGTTAAAGAAGAATTAATAACGGGAAATGCTTCTCCAAAAGAAAAGTTTGAAGCTTGGGCAAAGACTTTAGCAAAAGCTTTTGGAAATCCACTTTATCACTGGAGTCATTTAGAGTTAAAACAAGTTTTTGGGATTAATGAGTATGTAACATTTGATAATTGGGAATCTATTTATGATCAAATGAATACTTATATAGAGAATGAGAAACTAAGTCCTAGAAAATTAATTTCTAGAGCAAATGTAAAATTTATTGGAACGACTGATAATCCATTAGATTCATTGGAATGGCATAAAAAAATAGCAGATGATAAATCGTTTGATACAGTCGTTGCACCAACATTTAGACCAGATGAAGCTTTTATTTCTCACGCTAATTTTGTTCATTTTGTTAAAAAATTGGAAGAATTAACGAATAAAAAAGTGAATACATTTGTTGATTTTATGAATGCTTTAGAAGATAGAATAAAATACTTTGTACAACATGGTTGTAAAGCTAGTGATATAAGTTTTGGAGAAATTCAATTTAGAAGAGCGTCAGAAAATGAATTGAATAAAATTTTACAAAAAGTATTTAAACATGAAGAAATCACATTTGAAGAAGTTGAAAAATGGCAAACAGAAGTGTTTTTAAAACTTTGTTCGTTATATAAAAAATATCATTTAGTTACGCAAGTTCATTTTGGAGCTGTAAGAAATACGAACTCAAAATATTTTGAAAAATTGGGACCAGATACAGGATTTGATTCTACAGGGGATCAAATTAACTTAGCTCAATCTTTAAACCTATTATTAGATTGTTTAGAAAAAAATGATTCAATGCCAAAATGTATATTTTATAATTTAAATCCAGCTTATAATGATGTGTTGGCAAATACATTGGCGAATTTTCAAGCAAATGAGGAAGGTATTAAAGGCAAATTACAATATGGAGCAGCATGGTGGTTTTCTGATACTGAAAGAGGTATGAGAGAGCAGATGTTAGTTTTAGCGAATCAAAGCCTATTATGGAATTTTGTTGGAATGTTGACAGATTCTAGAAGTTTCTTATCTTATCAAAGACACGATTATTTCCGTCGTATTTTAGTTTCGTTAGTAACTGAATGGATTGAAAGTGGAAGAATTCCATATGATGAAAAGCTTATTGATGAATTTTTAAGTGCTATTTGTTATAAAAATGCAGTAGAATTTTTCGAATTATCTTAAAGGAGGAAATATACATGGAAATGACATTTCGTTGGTACGGAAATGATGATCCAGTAACGTTACAAAATATTAAACAAATTCCAGGAATGAAAGGTATTGTTACAGCAATTTATGATGTTCCTGTTGGACAAGTGTGGAGTAGAGAAAGAATTAGACAATTAAAATCAGATGTAGAGCAATCAGGATTGAAATTATCAGTTATTGAAAGTGTTCCAGTTCATGAGGATATCAAATTAGGACGTCCTACTAGAGATGAGTTAATCGATAATTATATTCAAACAATTAAGAATCTTGGAGCAGAAGGTATTAATGTTGTTTGTTATAACTTTATGCCAGTTTTCGATTGGACTAGAACGGACTTAGCTTATGAGTTGCAAGATGGATCTACAGCGTTAATTTTTGAAGAAGAAGTAGCTAAAAAAATGGATCCTGTTAAAGGAGAATTATCATTACCTGGTTGGGATTCAAGTTATTCAAAAGAAGAAATGAAAGCAATTATGGATGCTTATTCTGATGTAGATGAAGAAACTTTATGGAAAAATCTTGAGTATTTTATCAAAAAAGTAATTCCAGCTGCAGAAGAAGCTGGAGTTAAAATGGCTATTCATCCAGATGATCCGCCTTATAGCATTTTTGGATTACCTCGTATTATTACATGTAAAGAAAATCTAGAAAGATTTATTAATTTATATGATAGTCCTTATAATGGTGTGACAGTGTGTGTAGGTTCTTATGCGTCAGACCCTAATAATAATGCAGTTGAAATGTTAAAAGCGATGTTAGATAAGAATCGTGTAAACTTTATGCATGCACGTAATATTAAATTAACTGGAGAAGGTAAATCTTTCCAAGAATCAGCACATCCAAGTGAATATGGATCAATTGATATGTATGAAGTGGTCAAAGCATTATGTGATGCAAAATGGGATGGACCAATTAGACCTGACCACGGTAGAATGATTTGGGGAGAAAGTGGACGTCCGGGATATGGATTATTCGATCGTGCTTTAGGAGCAACGTATTTATATGGCTTAGAAGAAGCTATTTTAAAACTATCGAAATAAGGAGAGTATTTATGACTAAATTTTTTGATTTTAAAGATAAAGTAGTAGTAATTACTGGAGCTGGTGGAGTGATTTGTGGAGAATTAGCTCGTAATTTTGCTAAATAAGGAGCAAAAGTAGCTCTATTAGACTTAAATGAGGAAGCTGCTCAAAAATTTGAGAATTTAATTAAACAAGAGGGTGGAGTTGCTAAAGCGTATAAAGCTAATGTATTAGATCAAGAATCATTAGAACAAGTACGTAATTTAGTAAATGCTGAATTAGGAACGGTTGATATTTTAATTAATGGTGCTGGAGGAAATAATCCAAGAGCAACTACAGATAATGAATTCCATGAAGTGAATTTAGCAGAAGGAACTAAAACATTTTTTGATTTAGATAAATCAGGTATTGAATTTGTATTTAATTTAAATTATTTAGGAACTTTATTACCTACTCAAGTTTTTGCAAAAGATATGGTTGGTAAAGAAGGGGCAAATATTATTAATATTTCAAGTATGAATGCTTATACACCTTTAACAAAAATTCCAGCATACTCTGGAGCTAAGGCGGCTATCAGTAACTTTACACAATGGTTAGCAGTTCATTTCTCTAAAGTAGGAATTCGTTGTAATGCTATTGCACCTGGATTTTTAGTGACAGCACAAAATGAAAAATTATTATTTGATAATGATGGAAATCCAACACCTCGTGCTGATAAAATTTTAAGAAATACACCAATGGGTCGTTTTGGTGAATCAAATGAACTTGTAGGAGGAGTTTTCTTCTTAGCGGACTCAACATTAGCAAGTTTTGTGAATGGAGTAGTACTTCCAATTGATGGAGGATTTGCTGCATATTCTGGAGTTTAATCGTATGATAATCAATCGAAGTAGTATATAAATGCTACTTCGATTTGTTGGCTTTTAAAAGAAGTGAGGAATAATATGCGAGTTATTACATTAGGTGAAATATTATTAAGATTATCAACTGAACAAGATACTAGGCTTAAATATGCTAATTGTTTTAAAAGTTGCTATGGTGGCGGAGAAGCAAATGTAGGAATTTCTTTATCCATACTTAGACATGAAGTTTCAGTAGCCACCATTTTACCACAAGAAAATCCGTTATCTGAATCTGTCGTCTCTGTTTTAAGAAAAACAGGAGTTAATACGGAGTTTGTAGCGTATGGAAAAGGTAGATTGGGTACTTATTATTTAGAACAAGGAAATTCACAGAGAGTATCTAAGGTTTTATATGATAGAGATTATTCTTCTTTTTCTTCTGTAGAAAAATTACCTTGGAATTTAGATAATCTTTTTAAAGAAGCAGATGTATTTCATATTTCTGGCTTAGTTCCAGCTTTAAATCCAAATTGGGAAAATTGGATTATTGAATTATTGAAAAAAGCGAAAGAACATCAATGTAAAATTAGTTTTGATTATAATTACAGAAGTAAGTTATGGAGTCGTGAAAAAGCAAAAAATGTTTTTGAAAAAATTATTCCATTTGTGGATATTCTATCTGCAGGAAAATTAGATGCTATATTTTTTGCTGAAGTGTTGCAAGAGGATGAGGATATTTCATTGGAGGAAATTTATAGAAGAATGAAATGTAAATATCCTAATATTCAAGTAATTTATTCCACTAAGAGAACAATTTTCACAACAAATCATCATCAAATTCAAGGTTTTATATCTGGAGAAAATCATCAATTCACCCAATCTAGAAATTATGATATAGATCCTGTTATTGATCGAATTGGTGGTGGTGATGCTTTTACAGCAGGTATTATTCATGGGATTTTAAAAGGATGGGATGATGCTCAAATAGTAGAATTTGGAACAGCGTCCTCTGTTTTAAAGCATTCCGTATTTGGGGACTGGAATCCATTTGATGAAGAAGAAATATTAAGTTTTATGAGTCAAAAGACTCTACAAGTCGATAGATAAATTTTTATTAGAAGCAAGCAATCCATTGAATTATAGTGCGTAGGTTCAATGGGTTGCTATTTTTTTATAAAAAACTGTGAAAATAGTAACAAATGATAACAAGCTGATGTTTTCATAGGAATAGAATGTAAACAATAAATCAAAGGAAGTGATTTTTATGGATTTTTCAGGAAAAGTTGCTATCGTGACAGGTGGAGCAAATGGGATTGGAAAAGA
>CALATC010000027.1 GCA_937891475.1 uncultured Granulicatella sp.
TTCGACCACTTCAGGTTTAACGACTGGTCGAAACATCATTTCATTTAACATACTTACTCCTTTTATCTATTTATCATAAGGTATTTAGAAACCTCCGCCGCCGGATCCTCCACCAGATCCAAACGAGCTTCCGCCACTAAATCCTCCACCAAATCCACCGCTATTCGGTGAATCAGAATTCGAACTAATTTCATCCATTGCTGAATTGTAACTATCAAAGAATGTATCTTGTAAAATATCATGATAGATCGCCATTTGCCAACCATAAGTTGGAGAATAGAATACACTTTCTTGAATCCATTCAGGGAATTTTTCTTCTAATACTTCAATAACTTCTTCAGCAACTCCTAAAGAAATCGCATAAACAAGCAGATGATCCCAAATTTGAATACTTGGTAAATCAGCTCTATCTAAACTAGAAATATCGACTAACATTTTACGGAACGCTTCCCAACGACGATATTCATATTCACCTTTAAGACTTCTTTGTTTAGTTCCTACTAAACTTAAACGCAGAATGATAATATAAACAATAGCACTAACTACTACAGCTATAATGAGTGATAATAGATCCTTAGTTGCCGCAAATACACTAATGACAATACCTAATAGTCCTAAAATAGGAGCACCTATTGATTTTGGAATTTTCTCACCTTTTTCTAGTCTATAAGCACTGTATTCTTCCGCATCCTGTACTACTTGGTCAAACCAATCTTGCATCATATCTGCATATTTCTGTGGACAATTCTCTGCATAGTCTTGAACATCCGCTAAATCTAATTGATTTCCTTTCGCAATTTTTTCAAACAAAATCTCTAATAATAATTGTTCATGAGGTAGTAAATTCTTAGTAGAATCTTTCAACTCTAAAATATATGGCTCATGACTTGTTAATGTTAAGACCTTTTTACGAACTAAATTCATCACAGTTGCACTAAAATCATCCATATCTACACCATTATAAATGGCATCTGACATTACAGCAGGAGACATATCTTGAGGCAATTCAAACAAATGTTCTGGAACAAATGGAACTTTTGCTAAACGTTTTTTATTTGCTAAATATCCTTTCAACCATGCCCATACTACTGAAATCAAACTAATGATTGCTCCAAATCCAACAACCGTCCACTTTGTTTGTTGTTCTTCTACTTGTTTTTGTACAAGACTCTCTTCCGTTTCTATAATTCTTTGGAAGGCATCCGTATTTTCTGTCACAGGATTATCCTTTGTAATTTGCGTTGGAAAAACCATATGTGTTTCTACAAAATTTCCTGGTTGATTTCTCTTTACAGTAAAAGTAGCCCCTTTATAATCCGGGTCAATTTCTACTTTACCTCCACTTCCACCATGTCCCCAAGCTCTTAATGTTTCTTTTGTTGCAGCTTCTGGTAAAGTTACATGAATACGAATATTTTTTTGATTAATTTCCCAGTTTTGTCCAACAACTCTTCGATTTAATTCTGCAGTATCTCGATAATTTTTAATCATATGTGGAATCGTATAATTAAAAACGACTGTTCTAGAATCATTTGCAAAAGGTAAGAAAACTTTAAATTTCAATACCTTTCCACTATTTTCTGAATAATAAGTACTATTATTTCCTGTATCTCTTTTAGCTAATGGAACAACTTCTCCATCACTCGTTTTAAAGGCAACAGATACATCTTTTGGCTCTTCTTCTCCAAAATAATCCAGGTTGTAGAAAACACCATTATAGCTACCATTCGCTTGAAACGTAATTTCTTCTTTAAAACGAACATCACCATTCACACTTACACTTGCATCAATATGATATTGACTAACGATTAAACTTTTACCTTTAGCTTCAATTTTTGAACTTAAAAAGAATAAAGATACCATCAAAAACATGAACCAACATAAAATTTTCCGTAATGATTTCATCATATTCCCCCTTATATAATAAATGTGGGCAAGAAAATTTTCATTTCTACGCCCACACAACATCCTTTATAAAATTCCGCCTCGAATATCCAATGTTTTTTTCAAATACCATTTTAAAACAAGAGAACCTGAACCGATAAATAAATACACGATGGCTGGGAAGACATAGTTAATACTTGCTGGAATCAATAATTGTGTTCCCATTACAATGACTAACCATGCTAGCATCACTAATGAACTCACTACTAAATAACGAATATAACCACGTTTGCCTTTTGGTTGATTAATATCCGGAGTTACTTTAGATAACGCTAATAACGCTAATCCACCTGCAATAAAGTTCATGATTAAGGAGATAACTCCCATTGCTTCGGATTGTTCTGGATTTAAGAACAATGTAATTCCAGCGATTAAAGCGAAGAATCCACCAACCATTAATCCTCCATCTACTGCAATTTGCCAATCTGGTGATTTCACCGTTGGATCTTTTTTAGGTCCTTCTAATACAGATTGAGTTTGTTGTGTCACTGTACCAAATAATTGGCGAGCTGTTAAGCCTTTTTTCTGTTTTTCTACTAAAACGGGAAGCATTTCTTCTAAAGTTGAATCGATTTTCGATTTAGACACTTGAGCTTCTTTTAATGAACGTTCTAATTGTAAAATATATTGTTCATTTTTTTTCGTTAATTGACTACGTAATGTAGCAACATCTACTTTTTTTACTTCAGTTTGATTTTCTGTCATGATTCAATCCCCCACAAGATATGATGA
>CALATC010000028.1 GCA_937891475.1 uncultured Granulicatella sp.
ATCGATTAAATTTTGAAGACTATAGTCCAGAACAAATTGTTCAAATGGGAATTAAAGGTCTACAAAAAAACAGCTATGAAATTGCAGATGTGGAGTACTACACACGTAAAGTGACGTTGGAATATAATCGTTCATTAGATCGTAGTAATGCGCGTTGGATTCGTAATTTTAATGAAAAAATTATTAAACAATTAATTGCTCGTGTTATTGCTGAGAAAAGCGAAGATATTTCACTCATTACAAATGCGGATATTGATGCTGTTCTTGAGATTGGTAAGTATCAAGATAATGGTACGAAGAAAGATGCTTGGGAAGAATTACATCAATTAATTGGTCTTCATAAAGTGAAAGAACAAGTAGAAGACTTTATTGCTCAAGCTGAAATGAATCGTAAACGTGAACAAGAAGGATTTGCAACTTCTGTTGCGACTTTACACTCATTATTCTTAGGAAATCCAGGTACAGGTAAAACAACGGTTGCTAGAATTGTTGCGGAATTATTGTATCAAAAAGGATTAATTGCTACAAATAAACTAATTGAAGTATCTCGTGGAGATTTAATTGGTGGATACCAAGGGCAAACAGCTATCAAAACAAGAGAACATTTACATGCTGCTCTTGGTGGAGTTTTATTTATTGATGAAGCTTATTCTTTAAAACATGGCTCTAGTGATAATTTTGGGCAAGAAGCCATTGATGAAATCTTGAAATTTATGGAAGATCATCGTCGTGATATGGTTGTCATTTTTGCAGGATATCATAAAGAAATGGCAGAGTTTTTAGAATCTAACTCAGGATTGAAGAGTCGTGTTCCAACGACATTTGATTTTGAAGACTATAGTCCAGATGAAATTGCACAAATTGGTGAATTTATTCTACAAGGTCAAGGATATCAATATGATGCAGAAAGTTATAGATCAGCTGTGAAGGAAGCTTATGCTGTAACTGATGACCATAGTAATGGACGTTGGATTCGTAACTTTAACCAAAAATTATTGGCACATATGTCTCGCCGTGTGACAAAAGATGAGTCGAGTGATTTTAATACGATTACAAGTGAAGATTTAGAAAAAATGAGGGAGGCATAAGATGACAGATTATGTAGCACCACCAAAAAGAAAAAAAGATTCTGATAAGGATAATAATAATGATTATGTAGTACCGCAGAAAAAAGATGACTACGTTTCTCCGCCTAAAAAGGATGATTATGTATCTCCTCCAAAAAGAGATGACTATGTAGCACCACCTAAGAAAGGTCAATCAAGTTCTTCTGATGAATGGAAAAAGAATCCGACTTTTCAAACAAAACCATCTTCTGAATACCAAAAGGATTCAGAATTAGATCCTCAAATCATTCCTTATTCAGGATATGGTGGATATTTTGATACACCAAAGCAAGATTTTAGTTTTTATTTAACAGGTTATTTAGTGATTTCACTGTTATATTACTTTTCTTCGTTCCAAGAAATGGGATTTTTTGGAAAAATCTTCTGGTTCGGGTATATTCTGCTTTCTAATTATACTTATAGTTGGTATGCTGATTATCGTCGTTTCAAAGGTGGAATTTTAGGATGGTTCTTTACACCTTATGGTGGAATTCGTGCTGGATTTGCTGCTTCTTCGATGATGGATTATAGTACTGGGAAAGTTAAACGTGGAATTTTCGGCGGTTATAAAATGAAAATGAAGCAAGATATTTGGTCACATATGTTCTCATTTGTGATTCTTACAATTATTATAGAAGCCATCAAATATATGATTGCAACTCCGATTGCATTTATCTCGTTATTCTTCCATAAGAGTACAGTACGCAAATATGTAAGGGCTAGTGAAGAGGCTGTTAGAGGATAGAAAGTGACTTTTTTAACAGTAGCAGTAGGACGCCAGCAGCTTCGCGATGCGAATCTCATGGCTAAATTTCGAGCCTAGGTCTCGAAATTTCCTATCATAAAAGCCAAAATTTTGGCTTTTATGATTTGTGCTACTGTAAAAAGTCATTTCTATTTAGGCGTGTATTTACGAGAGTTCGTAAAAGAACTTTTACTTTTTTAACAGTAGCAACAGGACGTCAGCTACTTTGCAAAAGCGAATTTCCAGTGAAAAGTTATTTTGTCAAATTGAACTACTTGCATTTTTAATAAAAATAGCGTATTATTTTGATATTCGTAGAAGAGAACGT
>CALATC010000029.1 GCA_937891475.1 uncultured Granulicatella sp.
TTTCTCGCTTGCGAGAGTATAACGTGCTATACTCTTGTAAGAGTATGAGAGGTCGCTTCGCTCCCTTCTCAAGAAAAAAAGAGGTGTAAACTGGATATGGAATTAGCATGGAATACTCAAAAAAATAAAATGAGTGATGTTAAGGGAAAGGAAATGGAACAGGAACGGAAAGGCAAAATTTCCAATCCCGATATTGACCTTGAACGGACGAATTTGAACTTCGATTTCGTTAACGACGATAGAACACTTTATCATCGTGTTAAGTCAAGAGTAGATGACCTAAAAGAAAATGGATCACGAGTGCAAAAGAACTCTGTCGTGATGTATTCAAACGTGATTACCGTTCCAAAAGACGTAGCTGATGCCTGGGGCGAAGAGAAAACCACAAAATACTTTAGGTCGTGTTATAAGTTCTTCTGTGAAGAGTTCGGAAAAGAGAACGTAGTAAGTGCTAAAGTCCATTTTGACGAAACCGCACCACACATGCACTTGCACTTTGTACCAGTCAACAAGGAAAACGGGAAATTACAGGCTCGTGTCGTTATGGATAGGGCTAAAATCAACTACATTCACGACAAATTACCTGAATACCTAAAGGAATTAGGCTTTTACGTTGTCCGTGGGAAAGGTAAAACCACTCAAAACATTGAAAATATCCACGAATACAAGAAAGTCATGGATATTATCGACCAACAAAAAAGCCGATTAGATGACATGGTTCAAGAATTGGATAAAACGGCAGCGGGCGTGATTCAAGAGAAAAGACAACTCAAAGCCTTACAGGAAATCAATGCGACACTCTATGACGCTTTAAATGCGGTTAAAATGGACGTTAAAGAAACCTCTCAAGAGTTCATGAAAAGCAAAGTAGATAACTTTGTCGCAAAAGATGAGATAACCGCTGTTGCTAATAAGATTCTAAACTCTAACAAAGTGATGTTTAGTGAGAGCTTGAAAGTGAATAGTTCTCTTGTTCATCAACTCTTAGACCTCGTAAAAGAGATGTATGAGCGTTTCAAAGAGATGTATAACAAGCAAATAGAACTCTTCAAGGAGAACAGAGAACTTAAAAAAGAGAACAAAACGCTTAAAACAGAGCTTAATCAAAAGCGTGGTTTGGATAGAGATTTGGATAGAGAAGTTCAAGAACGTGCAAAACTCATGATTACAGTATCTGAGATTGAAAAAGAACGAGAGATTGAAGAGAAGATAGCTACTTACAAAAAAGAAAATGAGCGTTTCGCTTACGAAAACGAAGAGTACAGAAAGAGCGTTGACGTGTTGATTACGTCCTATACAGAACATAGTAAACAGATTGATTTCTTGAATAAGCGTGTAGATATTATCTTAGACAATATCCCTAAAGAGCACGTAAACGACGTTATACGAAAGGTAAACCGTATCGAAGCAGGTCAAGACCGTTCTGAAGAAAGGGAACAAGATTACGGACGTAGCATGTAACCTATCGAAATTTGCAAAAAAAGGGGGGTTTTAGCGATTTTAGATTTGAGTTGGATAAATTATGCCCTTTGAATATTTAAAATCGTCTATACCCCCTTAAAATCGTTTAAAAGAGATAAGAGCCTGTGAGCCTATCTCTTTATTTTTTTCTTGAGAAGGGCGGAGCCCCCTTTTAATTTAATTTAATTAAGTAAAGGTAACTACTTTATAGACTACTTTATACCTACTTTATATATACTTTAGGGGTGCTAGAAACGTTGATTTAAAGCCTTTTTTTTGCTCATTTATACCATTTTACTACGGAATACCAGTCATTTTACTACGGAAAAACGGGCAATGATTTGCAATAATCTGCAAATAGTGATATTCTTATATCAGTTGAAATAAATACCAAAAAACTACGGAGGGTTTTTAAACTATGAGAAGAGCTAAAAAAGGTGATTTATCAAGCTTATTGTCAAGACATGACTACCTAGTAGTCCAAAGTAATGACCTTGCAAAAACGTTTGGGAACTTAAAATCATTTGAGCATAGATTGCTAGATTTTTGCATATCTTTTATTGGCAAAGATAGTAAGCAAACTGAACGATTTGAAACTAAAGTAAGGGAGATTCTTAAGTATCTTGACTTGAAAGATGCTGGAGAAAACTATGAAAGAGTAGCTAAAGGCTTAAAGACTTTGAACGAAAATACAGCCTTGTATTTTGGGAAAGTTAGGGAAGACGGTAAGAAATCAATCGTCATGGGGCAACTGTTTAAGTACATGGAGATTGTTGAAGATGGTGTAGTTCTCTTTGAATTTTCAGAATTAGCCTCTCCATATCTCTTTGAACTCAAACAAAATTATTACTCATTCAAACTACGTGAGTTAGCTATGATTAAATCGAAGTACTCTTTAATCATGCTTAAGCTAATCGAAGCTAGAAGATATGGACAGAATGAGGTAATCACAATTACAGGAACTCTCAAAGAGTTCAAGGAATGGTTCTTAGGAGAAAATGCTAAGAATTGGGATACAGCACGATTCACTCAAAAAGTACTTGTTACAGCTTTAAGAGAAATCGAAGAGAAAATGCCAGATATAACGACAACCCTTGTATCTGTGAAAGACGGTAGAAAAGTAACTGGATATGAGATTCATGTGTCAGACAAGAGAAGAAGAGCGTACCACACTAACTACCGCAAGCAAGTAAATTAAGTGCGACAGCACAAAACGAAAAAACACCCGTCCGAGTTACGGGTGTTTTTTTCTGTCTTTTCAATCCGTCCAAGTCACGGATTGAAAGGACAAGATGAACTGTTAAGAGCGTGAGCGAAAACAGTTCATCAGAGACTAATCATAGTCATGCTGCAGCATGATCATGATTAGTCGATTGTGGTCGCAAGACCACAACAGAGCAAAACTGAAAGTTTTGCGTCAGCCGTCTGCAAGACCACGTTTCTCGCTTGCGAGAGTATAACGTGCTATACTCTTGTAGAGTATCAAGGGTCGCTTCGCTCCCCTTTTACAAGAAAAAAAGGAGTAAAAACTGATATGGAACTAGCATGGAACACACAAAAAAATAAGATGAGTGATGTCAAAGGCAAAGAGATGGAACAGGAACGAAAAGGCAAAATTTCCAATCCCGATATTGACCTTGAACGGACGAATTTAAACTTCGATTTTGTGGACGATAAGCGGACACTTTATCAACGTGTAAAATCAAGAGTGGACGATTTGAAGGAAAGTGGTTCAAGAGTGCAAAAGAATTCTGTAGTCATGTATTCAAACGTGATTACAGTACCGCAGAGCGAATTTCAGCGGTGGGGTGTAGAAAAGACTAACAAGTATTTTCAAGCGTGCTATGAGTTCTTTTGTAACGAATTTGGGGCAGAAAACGTGGTAAGTGCAAAAGTGCATTACGACGAAACTGCACCGCACATGCACTTGCACTTTGTACCAGTGAACAAAGAGAACGGAAGACTGCAGGCTCGTGTAGTGATGAACCGTGAGAAAATCAATTACATTCACGATAAATTGCCGGACTTTCTGCTTGATTACGACTTTTACGTAACTCGTGGGAAAGGTAAAACCGTTCAAAATATCGAGGATATCCACGAATACAAGAAAGTCATGGATATTATCGACCAACAAAAAAGCCGATTAGATGAGCTAGTTCAAGAAATGGACAAAACGGCTGCCAACGTGATTCAAGAGAAACGACAACTTAGAAACCTAAAAGAAATCAATTCAACGCTTTATGATGTGCTATCAGTCGTTAAGACGGAAGTTGCTGATAGTAAGCAAGAATACATGAAAAGCAGAATGGATAACATTGTTGCTAAAGACGAGATAAACAAGGTTGCTAATAAGATTCTTAATTCAAACAAAGTTATGTTTAGCGAAAGCCTAAAAGTAGACGGAAACTTGGTAAGGCAACTCGTGGATCTAGTTAAAGATTTGTATGACAGATTCAAAGAGATTTACAACAAACAAGTTGAACTCTTCAAGGAAAATCGAGAGTTGCGGAAAGAGAACAAGCTACTAAAAACGGAACTTAACCAAAAGAAAAACTTGGATAGAGATTTGGATAACGAAGTTAAAGAACGTGCTGAAGTAATAACAAAAGTTGCAAAAATGGATATGGAAAAGACGATTAGAGAAAGAATGTCTGAACATGAGGACAAGTATGAGGCTTTGTATAACGACTATCACGGACTATGTAAAGCGTACGTAGGTTTCAAGAAAGAGAATAAAGTGCTAAAAGAACAAGTCAAATTCCTAGAAAAGCGTGTGGATATTGTCTTAAGACACTTTGCGAAAGAAGATTTACAAGCGGTTCTTAAGAGCGTGAATAGGATTGAGCAGAACGCAATGAAAACTAAAGAACAATCAAGAGAAAGAGACGAAGGTTACGGACGAAGTATGTAACATGTCGTATTTTGCAAATTAAGGGGTGTTTTAGCGATTTTGTGGTTCAAAGGGTAAAAAGATATCTTGCTGTCGGCAGAATCGTTAAAACATACGAAAAAAGAAAAACAAGGGCGAGTGAAACGAGTTCATTTACCCTTGTTTTTTATTTTGAGTATGTTAGATTCGACAGTCCGACAAGCAAGTTATCTTTTTGAACTTTCATCTTGCTAGAGGTGCGGTCAAGCGGGCTCCGCTTGTCGGGGTGTTTGAGGGGTGAAACCCCTCATGCTTTTTAGGGTTGAGTTTGTGAAAATGGGGAATCTATGGGGGGTACTACGACACCCCCCATAGAGGGTCATAGGTCATGGGTCAAAAAACGTGAAAACCATTCTCCCCCAATGGATAGCGAGATTTTAAAAAAAAATTTTTTTTAGGCTTGTATTTAAAACGTATGCATAGTATAATTGCATTGTGTTTAATTTTTATTCAAACAGATAGGAGAGATAGATTGTGAAAGAAGAAAAAATTGAGAAAGTTAGAGTTACTCTTTCATTACCAGTTAAAACTAACGATAATTTGAACGAATTATCAAAAAAATACGGAATGACAAAGTCTGGCTTAGTTCATTTTTTACTGCAAAGATTAAAAGAACGTGGCGATTTGTTTAAATAAAAAAAGAGCCGTGGCAAAACGGCTCTTTCAAATAACTATACTCAAGGAGATTATAACATGGTAAAAGAAAATGATAAAGATAATCGTTCAAGAAATTGGAACATTATTGTCTATCCTGAATCAGCACCAGCAGACTGGAAAGATTTATTGGTTCAGGAAGTAAGCTTTGTTTGTAGTCCAATCCATGATAAGGACGTACTTCCAACAGGCGAATTAAAAAAAGCACACTATCATGTGTTGCTATGTTTTGGATATAAAAAAAGCTACGAACAAGTTAAAGAATTGACTGATAAGCTAAACGCACCAATACCGCAAAAGTCAAAAAGTACAGTTGGTAGTGTGCGTTACATGATTCATATTGATAGTCCAGATAAGTATCAATACAAGCAAAGTGATATTGAAGTTTACGGCAATATAGATATAGAGCAGTATTTCAAAATGACCGCAACTGACCGCTACTCACATATAGCAGAAATGTTAGAGTTCATTGATGATAACGACATAACGGAATTTAAGGATATGCTAGATTACGCTAGGTTGAGAAGATTTGATGATTGGTTCAAGTTGCTATGCGACAACAGTGCTTACGCTATCGAGAAGTATATTAAATCAAACAGGCATAAAGGCGATAGACCACAATCAAAAAAGATGCAGTAGCAAGAAAGAGAAAAACCAAGCGTCCAAGTCACGCTTGGTTTTTTAGTTCTTTTAAGCCGTCCGAGTTACGGCTTAAAAGGACAAGATGAACTGTTGAGAGCGAGAGCGAAAACAGTTCATCGCAGACTAATCAGATTCATGCTGCAGCATGATCATGATTAGTCGATTGTGGTCGCAAGACCACAACAGAG
>CALATC010000030.1 GCA_937891475.1 uncultured Granulicatella sp.
TTGTTTCTGTCATGAGTAAGACGGTGAAACCGTCTTGGCGTTTCCCCTGTAATATGAGCCAATCCAATTGGCTCATATTACTTTTGCTACTATAAAATTTTTGTCTATTTTGACGGGTCCTTTCGTTTGAACGTTTTCGATGGCGAATTTTTATAGTTGTAAAAACACGACAAAAAAGACTGGACATTTTTTGCCCAGTCTCTCTAATATTTTATTCTACTGCTAATAAATATGCATATACAGGTTGCAAACCTTCATGTAATTCTACTTCAATATCTGGGAAATGTTCTTCAACATAAGAAACAATTTCTTCGGCTTCAGATACTTCTACATCTTCCCCAACTAAAATTGTTAAGATTTCAGATTCATCATTCACCATTTTAGCAATTGTATCGATTGTTGCTTGTTTGCGATCTGGTACACTAATTAAAATTTTACCATTTACAATACCCATGAAGTCCTGTTCTTTAATGTCTACTCCATCAATGGAAGTATCACGAACGGCATTTGTAATTTGACCGCTTGTCACTAGTGACAATTGTTCTGTCATAGCTTCTTTATTTTCTTCAAGGCTTGCTTGTGGGTTAAATGCTAATAATGAAGATAATCCTTCAGAAATTGTTCTACTTGCCACAACTGCAACTTCTGCATCTTCACTTACTTCAGCAGCTTGATTTGCAGCCATTAAAATATTTTTATTATTTGGTAAAACAATCACTTTTTCAGCATGAGCTTCTTTTACTGCTGCTAAAATATCTTCTGTACTTGGGTTCATTGTTTGACCACCATTAATAATTGTTGTCACACCCATGCTCTTGAATAATTCATGGATTCCTTCACCCGCAGCTACAGCAACAATTCCATATTCAGCTTTTGGAGCAACTGCTTTTACTTTTTCAGTATAGTCAGTTTTTAAAACTTCCTCATGTTGCAAGCGCATATTGTCAACTTTCACTTTCATTAATGAACCAAAGCGTTGACCATAATTCATCACTTCACCAGGACGTTCTGTATGAACGTGAACTTTAATAATTTCATCATCCGCTACAACTAATAAAGAATCTCCTAATTCATTTAAGTAATTACGGAATGTATCATAATCAAAAGTATCCACTACTGTTTCACCTTCGCCAATACGTACCATAATTTCAGTACAGTAACCAAATTGAATATCCGCTGTAGAAGCATGTTCATAATCAATGCCACTTTCATGATGAGCCACTGAACTTAAATCAATTTTATTCGTTGATAATGCTTGAACTGGAGTAGCTTCTCCTGTTAAAGCTTCGTAAAATCCATTATAAATAAATACTAAACCTTGACCACCAGAGTCAACAACGCCAACTTCTTTCAATACAGGTAATAAATCTGGAGTTTTATCTAATGATTTTTGAGCACCACGTAATACAGAACCCATTACTTCAATAATATCGTTTGAACGTTCTAATTTACGAACGCCTCTTTTAGCAGACTCACGGGCAACTGTTAAAATAGTTCCTTCAACAGGTTTCATCACTGCTTTATAAGCTGTTTCAACTCCTTTAGTGAATGCTTCTGCTAAATCTTCACCTGTTAATTCATCTTTTCCTTCAACTGCTTTTGAAAAACCACGGAATAATTGAGATAAAATAACTCCTGAATTTCCACGAGCACCCATTAATAAACCTTTTGCTAAGTCTTGCGCTAACTCACCTACTGTTTGCGCAGAAGAATTTGCTACACGCTCTGCACCTGATTTAAATGAAAGGCTCATATTTGTACCAGTATCACCATCTGGAACCGGAAATACATTCAATGAATTGACAAATTCAGCATTTTCACTTAAACGTGCTTCACCAATTTCTACCATTGCTCGAAAATCTTGAGCCGTAATAATATTTTTTGTTACCATTGATTCTTATATCCTCCTGACACACCATCAAAGCTTACGCTTCAATGATTTTTACTCCTTGAACATAAACATTAACAGTGTTCGCAGAAAATCCTAACATCGTTTCTAAATTATATTTTACTTGTTCTTGAACATTGCGACAAATTGCAGAAATTTTAGTGCCGTAACCTACGATAATATACACATCAACAGCTACGCCTTCTTCCTCTTGACGAATCACTACGCCACGAGAATAGTTTTCTTTTTTCAAAATTTCATTTAAATTATCACGAATATGATTACGGCTGGCCATTCCAACAACTCCATAATTATCTGTTGCTGCACCACCAACTACAGTTGCAATAACTTCATTGCTTAATTCAATTAACCCTTGTTCTGTTTGAATTTTGACTGTCATTTTTGTAACCTCCTTAAAATTCGTACAATCTATTTTTTACAGACTGTTCGATGATTCTTTATTATTTTATCATAAATGATGAATTTTACCTAACCTTTTATGCATGAAAATGCGCTACCAAAACAGATTTACAAAAATTTATACTTTATCTTGGACTCTAGCTTGCATTCTACCTTCAACTATGATAAATTATTTAAGTATATGATTTAGTTTAAAAATTATATCAGCTGATCAATGATTTAAATTAAAGGAGGAGAATGACCATGGCTAAAGTATGTTATTTCACTGGACGTCGTTCTGAAACAGGTAACACTCGTTCTCACGCTATGAACGCTAACCGTCGTACTTGGAAACCAAACTTACAAAAAGTTCGCGTTTTAATCGATGGCAAGCCTAAAAAAGTATGGGTTTCAACTCGTGCATTAAAATCAGGTAAAGTAGAACGCGTTTAATTTAGACAAATAAAAAGACTGGACAATGTCCAGTCTTTTTTCTTTTATTTAATATAAGTAAAACTTTTTCCAATAATGACGGTTGTTGTCAAATTATGGAACACAGCTAATGTACTAGGCGTTAATACATTAAACAATCCTAATCCCATTAGAGAAGTATTTACCCAGACAGTTGTATTCAAGTTTCTTCCTAATTGTTTTTGCAATTGTGCAGAAATATCATCTAAAACAAGAATTCCAGATAACGTTTCTTCTAAGAATACAATATCACTAGCTTGTCTAGCAATATCTGATGAACTTGCCATTACTACCCCAACATTTGCTTTAGATAAAGCAGCCGAATCATTTAGACCATCACCAATCATAAAGACACGATGTCCTTTATCTTGTAAATTTTGAATGACTTGATGTTTCTGTTCTGGCTTCACTTCAGTATAGACTTCATCAAATTGAATCAGCGAACAAATAGATTCTGTTCGTTTCTTCGTATCCCCAGTTAATAAAATAATATTCTTTCCACGTTCTTTTAACGATTGTAAAACTTCAATCGTTTCCGGACGCAATGGTGTATCAATTAAGAAAATCGCAATTAATTTTCCTTTATAGCCTAAATACAATAGGTGATACCATTGAGTATACTCTTCAATAATTCTAGCTTGTTCTTCAGAAATTTCCACGTGATGTTCATTCAACAATTCTAAACTTCCGATAACAACTTTTTCACCATCAATCGAAGATAAAATTCCTTTAGAAGCAACATGCGTTAATTTACCATGCATTTCTTCATGTTCAACTCCATCATCTTCTGCCTTTTGCACCACTGCACTAGCAATTGGATGATAAATATGCTCTTCTAAACACGCTGCAATTCTTAATACTTCTTCCTCTGAATAGCCACGATAAGGTAAAATCTTTTGAATTTTTGGAACCCCTGTTGTTAAAGTTCCAGTCTTATCAAACACATAGGTGTCAATCATTGGATATTCATCTAGTGAACTAGAACCTTTTACAACAATTCCTCTTGTAGAAGCTGCTTTAATAGCTGTTAGATAAGTCACAGGGGAAGATAATTTTAAGGCACATGAATAATCTACTAGTAAGAACGTTAATGCTTTTTGCACGGATCTTGTTAATAAATAGGTCACTGCCATTCCTATGAAATTATATTTCACCAAGCCATCTGCTTTTTCTAATAATTGTTTTTGTTGTTTTGATTGATGTAATTCACTTGTTTTCATTAATTGAACAATTTGTTGTAAACGTGAATTTTGTTCAGCATTTGTAACTTTTACTAATAATTCACCTTGTTCTACAACCGTATTGGCAAAAACAGTATCTCCAACTTTTTTAGATACTGGGAAAGCTTCTCCAGTTAATGAACTTTCATTTAAAAATCCACGACCAGATACAACTGTTCCATCAAAATAAATCTCTTGTCCTTCAGTAGCAACGAATACATCGTCCACTTCTACTTGATGACTTAATTTTTTGAATCGTTCTCCGTCTTTTTCAATCCATAATTCATAAATATTATTTTTTAGATTTTTCTCCAAATCTTCAACGGATTTTTTTTGAGACCATTCATCTAAATCATCTCCAAGATTTAATAAGAACATAATCGTATCAGCTGTTTTATGATCTCCCATTGCCATCGATGTTACAATCGCTACAAAATCCAAAATACTCATGGATAATTTCTTTTCTAAAACAGATTCAAATGCAGCTTTTCCGAATTTTTTCATTTTCCATAATAACCAGAAAATTTTTAATGGTTGCGGAATCAATACTTTTGCAACCAATTTACGGTAAATATGGGAAGCTACAATATCCACAGGTGTCACTTGAGCATCCACTGTAAAATCTCTTTGTTTTTCATTTAAAGTAGTCACCTCTAAATGATCTAGGAAACAATAAACACTTGATTCATATCCTGTTTCAAAAGTAAATGCGATATGCTTTTCATCTTTATAACAAATGATTTGCGTAATTTCTGGAAATAGTCTTTTTTCTTCTTCTAAATACAACTGAACAGCAGCTGTACATCTAAAAGGAACTTCCAAACGCACTCTATTTTTTGATTGAGCTTTAATTGTTACTTTCATTATTGTTCACTTGTTTCTACTGTTGCTAAGTTAGCTGCTTTTTCTTCAACATATAAGTCATTTGCTTCAGCTAATACATCATCTGCATGTTGTTTCAATTGAGAAACTGTTGCATCTAATCCATCTTTTAATTTGTAAGATTTTGCTACTGCTTTCGCAACAACGTGTTTAGTATCTTTGCTTGCTAAAACTTTAAGTCCTACAGAACCTACTACAACACCACTTACAAAAACGCTTGTTTTTTTAACGATTTTTCCTAATTCTAAAACTTCTTTTAACATAAAAAGACCTCCAAATATATACTTTTTTTGAACCTTCAACAGACTCATATATAGTATATCTCATTTCACAAAAAATTCAACTCAAAAAAAGAATCACACTTCTATTTTATAAAGAAAATAAAAGTGTGATATAAGTTTTATTCCTTTTAATGCAGAATTAATTCCGAATCATCTCCACGAATCTCTTGTTTGACCCACGATGATTCCACCAGACTCAAATGAAATTTCCATCTTTTCATCGATAAATTCATTACTAATCAATGCGATTGGAAAATCATAATTTTGATGATTCAAAGGATATTTCACCTGTTTTAACGTTAATTGTTGAACAGGACCCATTGAAATAAACGATAAATAATTCGTATCCACTATTTTATGAATGACATAATCTCCTGGGGTTAAAAAAGAAATATGATTCCATTCATCTTCTAGTGAAAGATACGGAATTAATGCTTGTAATTCTGGACGAAACATAGTCCATAAACAGCTAATGGCATGGTCCACTCTTCCTCCAAAAGCCCCTAATACATGAACTTTTTTTTGAGGATATGACTTTGCAATCCACATTAATGCTTCTTCAAAATCTGTAAAATCTTTTTCAGAAGGAAATTCAATCATTTTTAAAGCATAATTTTTTAAAGCTTCTTTATCCTCTAGTGAAATCGAATCGAAATCTCCAATTGCTAAATCAATCGGTAACTCTTCCTCCATTAATTTCAAACAGCCACCATCTACTCCAATAAATTGAAATTCTTGATTATCCTTTTGCTGAAGCTTCTGATTCAACCATCGTCGTATAGCTCCTTTATCTAATGGTCCCCCAATGACTACGATTATTTCCATACCCAATTCCTCTTTTAAGCTTCTTTAATAGAATCAATTGCCTTTTTAATATCGTCTGCATAGTAAACATATGAACCTGCTACTGCAACGTCTACCCCTGCTTCACGACATAATTTAGCTGTTTGACCATTTACGCCACCATCTACTTCAATTAAATAGTGATAGCCATATTCTTCACGTAATTCTACTAATTCTCTTACTTTATCTAATGTTTCTGGAATAAATGCTTGTCCCCCAAATCCTGGGTTAACAGTCATCACTAATACTAAGTCAACCATTCCTAATACAGCACTAATGGCACTCACTGGAGTTCCTGGATTAATCACAATCCCTGCTTTTACTCCTTCAGATTTAATCAATTGTAAAGTACGGTGAATATGGTTTGTAGCCTCAATATGAACAGAAATATAGTCTGCTCCTGCTTTAGCAAATTCCTTTACAAAACGTTCAGGTTCTTGAACCATTAAATGACAATCTAATGTTAATGTTGTAATGGGACGAAGTCCTTCTACAATATTTGGTCCAAGTGTTAAGTTAGGAACGAATTGACCATCCATTGCATCGATATGAATCCAATCTGCTCCTAATTGTTCTACTTTCTTAACGTCTTCTCCTAATGTTGCAAAATTTGCACTTAAAATAGAAGGTGCTACTTTCATGTTTTTGACTCCTTTATAACGATTATTTTTTTCTTTGATAAATTGGTTTTCTTTGGCTAATTTCTTCATAGAAATCTTGATAATGGTCATATCTTTCTTGCCAAATTTTCCCCTCTTTTACAGCTTCTTGTACGCCGCATTGAGGTTCATGTTGATGAGAACATTCTCTAAATTTACAATGAGTAGAGTATTCTTCAAATTCAGGAAATAAATGTGGAAGGTCTTCTTTTTCCACTCCAATAAAATCTACCGTACTAAATCCAGGGGTATCTGCTATCCAAACTTCTTCTACTTCATGTAGAGAAACTTGTCTAGTCGTATGTTTCCCACGACCTAATGCACTAGAAATTTCTCCAGTTTCTTGATTTAGCTCTGGAATTAATTGGTTCAACATTGTTGATTTTCCAACCCCAGATTGCCCTAAAAAGACCACTAGTTTTCCTTTATAGGAAGCTAAAAATTCACTTTGGTGTTCTTTTACTTCTGTAGAATACCATACTTCATATCCAACTTCTTGGTATTTCTTCTTCACTGCTTCTAGATGTTGCAATTGTGCTGAAGTTAATAAATCTACCTTTGTAATCAGTAAGACTGGTTGAATTTCCATTCCTTCTAAATATACTAAAAACCGATCCACTAAATGCGTTGAAAAATCTGGTTCCACAGCAGACATCACCACTACACCAATATCTACATTTGAAACAGGTGGACGAACTAAAGCATTTTTCCTTGGATAAATTTTTTCAAGTACTCCTTGTTCCAGAGTATCACTTGTAAAATCCACAATATCTCCGACTAATGGAGATTGTCCCCTTTTTCTAAAAACTCCACGTGCTCGAGTTTGATAAATTTGATGAGAGGACTCGATATAATAAAAGCCACTTAAGGCTCGAATAATTTTTCCTTGAGGCATAATCGCTCCTTCTTTTTTTGTTATCAGTTACATTATAAAGATTTTCCAAAGAAATTGCTATGCTTTTTCCTCAACATCATCAAAAGAAAAAGAGGCTGGGCAAAAAGTCTCAAAAATAGAAGAAAGCACTATAAAATTCTGAAACAGGAT
>CALATC010000031.1 GCA_937891475.1 uncultured Granulicatella sp.
GCATTGACAATTTGTCCTAATATTTTTGCAGGAACGACTAATAAATAACTATTTAAAATCGCACTACATACAATAATGACATATCTCACCCAGTGCTTTTTAAAATAAACTCCTAAGTGTTTTACAATGACTTTCATATATCCTCCTTACTCCCACAGAATTTGACAAAAAAAGACTAGTTTCGTATACATATATACACAACTAGTCCCTCCACTTTTATCTATGAAAAAAAGCTAACCACCCACAACAGCAGACAGTTAGCCTCATTTCGCAAAACCAAAAATAATTAAAGTGAGTATATTAATACATTGTCATATTCTGTAAGGAGATTTTAGTTGTTTTGTTCAATTGTTGATGTTTTCCATTTAAGTTGTTCATTACAACTACCTCCTTCATATTATTTGTTAAACACTTTGCTTAACACATTCATCGTACACCCAAATGAGATTTTTTGCAAGTGAATTTTTACACGCTTATCCCTTTTAAATTTAAAAATGATACAATTCTTTCTTCTTGTGTTAATCGATTAAACGTTGGTAAGTTATCTACCTGTTTAATTTTAATCGACATTCTTTTTGCTAATGGGGTTAACACATTACTTAAGTAAACTCCAAATAATCCTGAAACTAAAATTGTTGTTGGTTTAAATTGAAACTCTGCAAACATTTCTAAAAATTCTATTTGAATCGTTTTTGGATCCATAGTATGCAATAACTTTGTATAAGCTACTGCATCTTTATCCGCCATTTCAATCATAAAAGGAATATTTTGTTTCAATATTTCGGAACTCACCAATTCTTGAACTCCAATTCTCACTTGCATCGAAACGTTCACTGTAGCTTCAATTCTCTCCATAAATTTAGCAAACTCAAACTCAGAAATTTGTAATTCAGCTGCAGTATTCGGAACATAATAATGATATTTTGGAATATCTTTTAAAGTTAACATGTTTTCTTGCTGAGTATAATTTACTTCTTTTGTACGTTGATTATACGTAAACACAGGAAAAGATTGATAATAGTTTTTTTGTTGTTTATTCCAAACTAACTCTAATTTTTCAAGATTTCCTTCTTGTAAAACTAGGGTGAATACTTGCTCGACAAATTTTCTATTTTGATTCGTTACAGCTGTACTTTTTCCAATATTTTCTTCCGTAAAATTTAAAATATTCGGTAATACTTCAAATTTCTCAACTTCAATTCCTAATCTTTCCATTCTTTGAATCTCAGTATCATAAATAATCGATTTCTTATCAAAACGAATTTGAATGCCTTTTGATAACCATTGTAAATCCAATTCTGATTGACGAGTTGCTCTCTCTAAACGACATTTCTTTTCAATTGTTGTTACAAATGCTAACTCTTCTTCGCTCTTTAATAATTGAATCACTAAACCTTTCCTATGATTCTTCTCAAACTGAAATACGAATTTTGTTTCACCTTTTAATGTTCTAAAAACAACATGCCCTTTTTTAGATGAAATCTGATTTAATTCTCGCTCCATTTGCAAGGCTAATGCATACATAGATGAAGTCATCTAATCCTTCTCTCTTTAATAAATTTCCTACTAATATTACCATAGTTTAAATGAAATATCATTGTATTTATAAAATTAATTGCATAAAAAAAGGATTAACGGTCATTCCGTCAATCCTTTTGTCTCTTAATGTCTAATAAAATTAGCCAGCAACAACTTGTGTACCGCCATCACCTTTTAATACTTCAGCGATATTTTCTAATGAAGTAATGATAGCTTTACCTTGTGGATAGTTTTCAACAAAAGCAATAGCTGCTTCAACTTTTGGTAACATTGAACCAGGTGCAAATTGATTTTCTCCAATATATTTTTTCAATTCGCTAGTTGTTACAGTTTCTAATTTTTGTTGATCTGGTTTATTGAAGTTTACATATACATTATCAACACCTGTTAACACGATGAATAAGTCTGCTCCAACTAATTCAGATAATGTTTGACTAGCAAAGTCTTTATCGATAACTGCTTCAACACCTGTTAAGAATTTAGTTTCTGGGTCTTCAACAACTGGGATACCTCCCCCACCTGCTGTAATAACAACAGTGCCTGTTGCGATTAAGTTTTTAACTGTATTTACTTCTTTAATTCCAACTGGTTTTGGTGATGGAACTACTTTACGGTAGCCACGGCCAGAATCTTCTTTAAATGTAGCACCAGTAGCTGCTGCTTGTTCTTTAGCTTCTTCTTCAGTTAAGAATGGTCCAATTGGTTTAGTTGGATTTGAGAATGCTGGGTCATCTTTTGAAACGATTACTTGTGTTACTACTGCAGCTACATCTTTTTTAATGCCACGTGCTTGTAATTCATTTACTAATGCATTTTGTAACCAGAATCCGATTGATCCTTCTGTCATCGCAACACATGTATCTAATGGCATTGCTGGATTTTTTTCTGAGTCAGCTGCTGCTTGTTGTAATAATAAGTTACCAACTTGTGGTCCATTACCGTGAGTAACAACTAATTCATCGCCATTTTCAATGAATTGTACTAAGTATTTTGCTGTTTGAATTAATGCTTCTTGTTGTGCTTTTGCTGAAGCATCTGATGATAAAATTGCGTTACCGCCTAACGCTACTACGATTTTACGTGACATATTTATAAACTCCTTTATGATTAAAACTAAATCTTTTACTATTTTTTACCTGCTAATCGATATACTGCTTCTGCATAAATATCCATTGAATCAAATATATCTCTTAACGACATTTTTTCATTTTCCATATGGAATGTAATTGGTGAATCTGGGAATACCGCTCCATAAGCGACACAATTTTTCATAGTTCGAGCAAAAGTTGCTCCTCCTGAAGATTGTGGTAAATGAGTTGTATCGCCAGTTTTTTCTTGGTATACAGCCATTAGTGTATCTACTAGAACACTATCTAATGGAACATACAATGGTCCTAAATAATCATATTCTTCATACTCTAATCCAAATTCTTTTGCTTTTTCAGATAGCGTTTTGACAATTGCATCTTTATCTGCTAATACTGGAATTCGGATATCAATACGAATTTCTGATTTTTCTGGTGTAATCGTCACACCTGCTACATTGAATGTTAAACCTCCTGATGGCTCATCTTCAATTTTCCCTAAAATACTACTACCTGTAGCATCTTCTCCAACTACTTCTGAAATAAACGCTAATGTTGAATGATCAACAACTGAATAAAGTCCTTTTACTAAGCGAACTAATGCATTCACTCCGAGCGGTGCATCTTTTGCGTGTTTAGAAACTCCTAAAACAGTTACTTCATCCTCTTGCGTTTCATATTCAAATTTTAACGAAGATAATTTCTCTACTACTTGAGAGAAATACTCTCCTTTATAAGACGCTTTACCTGGTACTACATTGAAAGCATCTCCTGAATGAAACTCTAAAGCTTCGCTTCCAGGTCCATGCAATTTCACTTGTAATAAACCTTTTTCAGCATATGTTAATGGGAATTCTGCATCTGGTGCAAATCCCATTGTCGCTACTTCTTCTAACTCGCCATAACGAGCTAAACAGCGCCATAATGTTTCTTCGTCAGTCCCAAAAATGAATCGGATCCGTTTGTCAAATTCCACTCCTGCATCCATTAATGCTTTTACCGCATATAAAGCTGCCATTGAAGGGCCTTTATCATCTTGAGTCCCTCTTCCATATAAGAAACCATCTTTTAAAACAGCTTCAAATGGAGGAGTATCCCAATTATTCAAATCTCCTGCTGGAACAACATCCAAGTGACATAGAATTGCTAATGATTCTTCTCCACTTCCTACTTCAGCATATCCATAATATCCTTTAGGATCAATGTAAGTACTAAAGCCAAGTTCACGACATAGAGCCAATGCATCTTCTAATGCAAACTGAATATCTTTTCCAAAAGGAGTGTCTCCTTCATCTTCATTTAGGACAGAAGGAATACGGACCAATCGTTTAATCGATTCAATACATTCTTCTTTGTGTTTTTCTGTAATAAATGTGCTCATCGTATCCTCCTTAAGAATAAGAAATCCCCCCTAAAATCGAGGGGAGTTCTTTTAAAGTTATTTTACTAATTAAATATTAATGAATGTTCCTAAGATTAATAATAGGATTGAAACGCCCATTACAATACCTACTAATTTAGCAACAAATTTCCACCAAGTTGTAATTTCGATACGTCCTAATGCTAATGCACCCATTACGATACCAGAAGTTGGTGATAGTAAGTTTAGTACCCCATTTGCTGATTGGAAAGCAGTAATTACTAATGATTGAGATACATTTACGAATTCTCCTAAAGGAGCTAAGATACCAATTGTAGCACCTGCTAAACCTGAAGAAGATGGAATTAAGAATGATAATGGTAAGTAGAAGATGTATGTTAATACAATAAATACTTGAGCTGATAAACCTGATAATG
>CALATC010000032.1 GCA_937891475.1 uncultured Granulicatella sp.
ATTAAGTAGAGCAACCAATTGTTTCATTGAATCTTCTTTCCCATCTTCAACATTAGTAAATGAAGATAGAAGAGAAATAACCCGTTCTAAAGTGTTGTGCAAATACTCAATATCTTTATCATCAATATGTACTTTTTCATATTCTTCTTTATATGCCTGAGCAATTCTGATTGCCTGTTCTCGTTCCGAAAGTAACTCATTTACAATTTCATCATAAGTATTTCGTAATTTATCGGCGTTACGTTCTTCCTTTAATGATTGAATTTTACTATTCACTAGTGTTGTTGTTCCCTTAAATGTTAGAGTTCCCAATTCAATCCCTGCTTTTACTAAAGCTTCTGTAATATATGCTCCATGCTATACCTCTGTTATTTCTTTTTATAATAAAACTATTTTATCATAAATCTACATTAAACATAATATATCTTATAGTCTCTATCCCTTTAGGTAAAAATACCGATTTTATGGTATAATAAAGGTAACATTATATAAGGAGATGTGACATGACTCTTGATGTAAATAAAGAAGAATTAACAATTTTAGGGATTCCCTTTGATAACTTTTCGGATTTTGATACTGTCTGGTATGCTATTGGGTCATCAATGATTGAAAATTATGAACCTACTGTTCAAGATGTGATTGATTTAAAAACTTATGTTATCAACAAACGAAAGGAATTGAATATTGGTTAAAAATCAATACGAAGGCTATGAGTACATTGACCCCAATCACCAATATACCTATCCAAATTCCACAGTCTTAATCAACAAACAAAATATTACAAATATTGAAGAAGCCTACCGGAATGAGCATTTATTTGTTACTAGAAGGCTTGCAGACTTACGCTTGAAAGTCATTGAAGTCTACTCCATTAGTGATATTTTAGCCATTCATAAATATTTATTTCAAGATGTCTATGCTTGGGCGGGACAATATCGCAAGGTGAATATCTCTAAAAGTGGTAATCCTTTTATGTCGATACAGTCGTTTAATGCTGCAGAAACTTATATAAATCATCTCATTCATTCCTATCATCAAACTGCCAACTCAAGAGATGAAATCATTAAACATTTAGCAAAAATTCTTGATAATCTTAATTATTTCCATCCCTTCCGAGAAGGTAATGGACGAACTCAACGAGAGGTCATTCGTTCTTTAGCACTATCAAAAGGATATTCTGCACAAATACGTGTGGAGCAAGATGACGAGGTTTACAATCTTTATATGGATGGAACAGTCTATGGAGATTTAGGAAAGTTAGAAGAACTACTTGGTAAAATACTGGAAAAATTGTAAATTAGTCTACAAAAATACTTCTATATTTTTAAATATCCTAAATATCACAGAAAATTATAACTTACTCAAAACTTAAAGACAAAAAGCTTCTGAAATCTAACGTTTCAGAAGCTTTCTTCTTATCATAAAACGACTGCAACTATTAATCGATACCACATTATCTATATTTATTAAAATAATTAATGTTTAAGTAGTGGTCCGCTAAGATGAAATTCAAAATTTGTAACATCAACTAAACCAACAACTTTGTCACTTTGATATAATTCCATCAAAAATTGTGCCATCTCTTCACTTGTGTGATATTTAGCAAAATGCTTATCATAATCATATTCTTTAGAATCTGTAGCAACTTGACCGAATTCCGTTTTTGTGGCAGCTGGAGCTAAAACCTTAGCTTTTAATTGATGTTGATTTGCCTCTAGTTCCAATGCCAAGCCTTCTGTAAAAGCACTGACATAAAATTTACTTGCACAGTATGTAACTGCATTTGGAACCATCATGTATCCGCCTCTAGATGATAAGTTAATCAATTGAGCGCCTTTACAATCTTTATAATCTCTCACATATAGAGTTGAT
Source organism: uncultured Granulicatella sp. (assembly GCA_937891475.1). The sequence goes on from CALATC010000032.1 coordinate 1,873, forward strand.
AGAATTGTTAAAGCTTCAATGTTTAGATGGATTAATGTTATTATCTTTTCTAAATCTTGAGATTCAACCTTATCATAATTTCCAAAACCAGCATTATTTATTAGAGTAGTAATGTGATATTTTTTCAAGCTTTCATAAAGATCAAAAACATTACTGGACTTCGATAAATCAACAACTTTAATAACAACATCTAAATCCGGATAATGGTTCAAAATCTCTTGCTTCAATTTTTCTAGTCGTTCTTGACGCCGAGCAATTAAAATAAGATTCGTTCCTAATTTTGCAAATTGTCTTGCAGTCTCCGCTCCTATACCAGCACTGGCTCCAGTAATACAAGTATAATTCTTCGTTTGTTCCATACTATTTTCTCCTTTACAGATTGCTATTTGCATTTTTTATAAGAGTCGCTGCTCCCATTCCGCCACCTACACAGAGAAGCGATTCCATAATTTCCTTTGTTTTCAATCAACTCATAAATTCTGTCTCTTATACACATCTGACGCTGCCGACG
>CALATC010000033.1 GCA_937891475.1 uncultured Granulicatella sp.
GGAGTGATCTGCTTGTGTCCTTGCAGAACTCCCCGAACCCGACTGTCCTTTTTTAGGTTCTGTTGCAAAGTTTTAAATCTACTATCAAATAAGGTAGAATAATAGAAAAAGATAGCAGGAGGAATGACGATGAATCATTTTAAAGGAAAGCAATTTCAGCAGGATGTGATTATTGTAGCCGTGGGCTACTATCTTCGTTATAACCTTAGCTATCGTGAAGTTCAAGAAATCTTATATGATCGTGGCATTAACGTTTCTCATACGACGATTTATCGTTGGGTGCAAGAATATGGCAAACTACTCTATCAAATTTGGAAAAAGAAAAATAAAAAATCCTTTTATTCATGGAAAATGGATGAAACATACATCAAAATTAAAGGAAAATGGCATTATTTGTATCGAGCCATCGATGCAGATGGTTTAACCTTGGATATTTGGTTACGTAAAAAACGGGACACACAAGCAGCCTATGCTTTTCTTAAGCGGTTAGTGAAGCAGTTTGATGAACCGAAGGTTGTAGTCACAGATAAAGCCCCCTCTATTACAAGTGCCTTTAAGAGACTAAAAGAATACGGCTTTTATCAAGGGACAGAACATCGTACCATTAAATACCTGAATAATTTGATTGAACAAGACCATCGTCCAGTAAAGAGACGCAATAAATTCTATCGAAGTTTACGCACTGCCTCACCCACGATTAAAGGCATGGAAGCCATCCGAGGATTATATAAGAAAACCCGAAAAGAAGGCACTCTCTTCGGGTTTTCGGTCTGTACTGAAATCAAGGTATTATTGGGAATCCCAGCTTAAATCATAGATGCCGTAAGGGATTTTATTCTTTATTTAAAACTTTGCAACAGAACCCTTTTTTACCTGTAACAATGGCAGACCCAGCCCCTAGAGTAGTCATGGAACGTCCAAGTTTCCGCTGTAGACGGTGCATGTGAGCGTGCATAAGCATACGAGGTTTTCTCATCACACGACTTCCCACACTTTGAGAATCGTTACTCTGTAGAGAAAACATACTCATTAAATCGCCCAGCTTGAAGTAGATTCCTGCAAAGGTCACAATCTGTAGAAAAGCAATCAAAAAGAACGGATAACCAGCCGATAAGGTATAGAGCATGGTTGAAATACTAAATGCTGTCGTAATAATCAATGTGATTCCAGCTCGTGTCAAAATGGTATTAAAGAGCTTTGTTATGGCTCGTTTTGACATACCATCAAATGATGGAATCATGCTTAAAATAAAGCTCACAGGCAGAAACATAGCATAGATGATAAAAAGTACCTGCGAGAAAATCATGATTCCTGTTAATAGGAATACAAATATGGAAATCCCAATATTGAAGACAAATAGGAAGAAGACTGTACCTAAACGGTTAATGGTCTTTGTAATGGTTAGATTGGTATTGCTTCTGTCTTCAATTTCTTCCGCAACAATTTTTTCTCTGTCTTCGCCATTGTTGGAATCTGGGCTGGTGGAGAGCAGGCTTTCCACACGGTCAATACCGATACTTTCAATGTCTGAACTGTTGTATTGAAGCAGTAGCCACGGTTGCTGAACCTGTATGGAAAACAGGCTATCTCTGATTAAGTCCACGCTGTCCTTGCCTTGACTATCGGAATGGGGCATGACAATCTTCGTGCCAAGTGATAAACTGGCATTACTGATGTCTGATGAAAAGTCATTGATTTTTTTAATGTAGTCGGGAGCGTAGGCAATAAAGGAAGCCGATAGGATAAACACCAGCACAAAATTCATAATGGCATGAATTGCCTTTGTGGTTTCTCTCTTTATCAGTCCCGTATAGGCAACATAAACCCCAAGAACCAAAATCAAGAGTAAGAGGAATCCAACATAGAAACCCTCTGTTGAAAATCCGTTTGCACTCACACCAGCTAAGGTCTGCATATTCTTACCAATGGAATCTGCTGTAGCGGAAATGAAGTCTAAGGAATAGGCTTCCTGTACTAAGTAACCTGTCGCATTGGAAACATACAAACTGATTGTCCAAATAAAATTGGTAATGGCATATAGTCCATACATGACCTGTTTTCCAATCCCGTCCGACCAGTTCCACGGAAGCCAGCCCCAGCTATTATCCACATAAAAATCCAGTTGATAGTTTTCAAGTGGGTATCGGCTGTATTCATTTGCCACATTGACCGTATCATCTACCAAGCCCGCAGCTTGAACCACCGTTCCCAGCATGGCTAAAAGAAAAATGGCAATCACAAGTGTGAAAGCCACTGTCATTGCCACTTTACCTAGACGTTTCAGCGTCCAGTTTGATTTTATTCTGTTTACTATTGATGGTTTCACATTTACACCTCTTTTCGCACAGGTGGTCTGGTATCAAAGGCATGGAGCAGTTCTTCAAATACAGGGTGGAACTGTATCACACCGACACGACCATATAAATCACTGATAAGGCATTGCCCGTTTTCCAAATCACGCAATCGCTTCTGATTGTTTTCGTCCTCTGGGTCTACACCAAAAAAGGCTAAGGTCTTTTTAATCTCGTTAAGGTCAGTGGAACGAAATGCAAATTTTAAGCCGAGGTTATTTTTCAGTTTTTCATCTAAGAGGTCGTCTGTATTTTGGGTCACGAAATATACCCCAGCGTTCATAGCACGACCAGCCCGAACCAGCTTCATAGATAGTGTTTTTCCTTGTGCTACCTGTAAAAAGCTCCATGCTTCGTCTAAATCTACAATCTTGAAAATGCTTCGGTCTGTATGGATAAAGTCTAAAGCAAAGGTACTAATGACAATCAGCATAGCAACGGATAAAAGCTCCATAGTGGTATATTCCTCAAAGGAAGTTTCCTTGTCGGGAAGTACCAAGTCCGCAACCTGTATAATGTTCAGTTGTTTTTCTAAGCTGATAGACTGCTCCACATAACCATTACTGAATAATAAATGTGCAAAGTCATAGTCTGTAAAACTTTCGATATGGTCGGCTATACTGGTACTTAGTGGCGTATTCTCAACCCGTAATTCCTCAATCACTTTCATCAACCCTCGTACTTCACTATTGGTTACTGCACGAATGGCTTTTCTAAGGATTGGGAAGCGTTCCCCATCACGAGAGGAAATCCCCGTAAGGAATGTCAGAATATCAATAGCCAGTGATTCAGAATCTTTGGGATTTTTCATAATCACATAAGGGTCAAGTAAGCCTTTGTTTTTCTCATCAGAAGTCAGAGTGACGATATTGATTTCATGGGAAATCTCTGGCAAGGTTTCTTTCCATCTGCCACGTTCTGCTTTTGGGTCTACAATCACTGCTTGTGCCCCATAAAGCACCGCATAATAGACGATAAGGTTATTCGCAAAGGATTTACCACCACCCAGCGAACCAACAAAAGCCGACGCTAACGCATTGGTTACTGAACCCTTAACCCCTTGACTGGCAAGAGCAGGTTTCAGATAGACATTGCGTCCAGTATCTAAGCTGTAGCCAACATAAATCCCCTCATTTTCCCCCAGCATTTGAGTAGCACCAAAACCTAAACCAGCGAGGAAATCAGAGGTCACGTATTGAATATAATCATTCATATAACGCTTGCTGGCAGGTAAAAATTCTTCATGTAAGCCGAGCATATCCCCAAATGGTCGTACCAGTTTTACGCTTAAATCGTCATAAAAATCTTTCACTTCATTACAACGACGTTTGAGTTCGTCAAGATCATTTGCTGATACCCTTACCACATAAGACAGCTTGTACATAGATTCCTTGCTTTGGTCTAAATTGGTTTCCAGCTCATTCACACTTTCCAGAGCTTCCGCCACATTGGAGCTGGTTTCATTATCACTTTGCCAAGCGTGGTTATCCAAGTCTTTCAGTTCTTTCTTTTTATTGCGGACAGTAGATAGGGCTTTACGATTCGCTACAATTTCCACATTCATTGACGTATCAATCGGGAATGTAAATTGCTGTTGCTGGTAGTAGAAGATTTCAGAGGACGGGAAGTCCAGTTCTCCGACAATGCTGTTAATGGTAAAGTAAGCTACATAGACGGTTTCATCTTCCTGCTGGATTTTCAAATATCGCTGTTTTTCTTCCACCAAACAGCGAGTAGGCTTAATCAAGTCATAGTATTTAATCAGCGTTTCATTATCCAGCTTTTTCTTTGATAGATGGTACTCATACTCTTCATAGGCAGTGCCTGTCTGTCCGTAAAGGTGTTCAATCAGATAGCCGAAGTCGTCCTTATCTAACCTGCGGATTTTGAAACGACGAGAGATTTTATTTTCTAAGAGCTTTTCCATCTTCTGAAAACGCAGGATTTCATCATTACTCATACTAACAAAATCGCCCATCAGCTTATGGTTCACATCATAGACAAAATCAGACAAAGCATTTTTTGCTTCAACGGTAAGACTTTTCATAGAAAACTCCTGATCGTTGAGAAGCAACTTAAAGCCGATAAAGAAACGGTAGTTCACTTGATTTTCGCCAATCATGGATATTAAAGCGTCTGTCTGTTGGTCGATTTTGTCATAGGCAACCGCTTTGAGCTTGCCAGTGACTTCATTTTTGGAACGCTCTTGTGCAGAACGTATGCTGGATTCTGTACTGATTTGTAAAGCATGAATTTTGCCATCACGATTTTGTGCGATAAGCTGTCTGAAAGAATCATGCACTTGTATTTTCTGTTCTGGACTTAGAAATGAGTAATTGTAAGGAACAAGCTCATAGTAAGCATAACATTCCCCGTCTTTATTCCAGACGAGATTGTTTTCAATGTATTTAATTGGATATGCCATAAAATTCACTCCTAACTGCTGTAATGGCTTCTTGTGGCTGGTTTCTGCCAAGCGTTACTTTTTTTCCTGCATAGGTCAGCTTTGGTCGCAGTGCATAAGCAATGACAGACTTCAAAAATCCATAAGGCTTTTTACCATCAAAAGTTTTTGTAGACATAAACCATGTGAAAGCCACAGGAATCCCAAAGTATTTGAGAAATGCTCCCTCTATCATGGAAAGAGGGGGCAAGTTGCCAAGTATCATCACTGCAAAGAGTGACACGACAAACCATGTCATTTGCGTAAAGGTTATGGGAAACGGAAGTCTAAAATCATTGATAGAATACAGTACCTTTTCCACAGACCAGATACTGGTATAGCTTCGTATTTTCTTCATGTAATCAATCCTTTCATAAAAAATAGGGGTAGCTGATTGAGCCACCCCGTAAAATAGAAAATCTGCCAGTAGTAATGTACCGACAGATTTAATAGACGATTTCAAAAATCCCATGATTGGTTGAGATAAACGTTCCTGAAAGGTCTAAATCCCGACCATAGGCTTGATAATCAATATAGTTTTGAAGACTAGCTGGTACTTCGCCTAAAGCACCCGTTTCTTCAATGTAGTAGCGTGCCACGTCATACATATCATCACAATCGGAATGAATGATAATATCCTCTTGATGTTCGCTTAGTTCTTCAATGCTTGAAAAATGAGTGAGCAGAGCAGATAGCTCCGATTGTAATTCTTCGGGTAATTCCGATACCATTTCCCATAGTCGATTGAGTTCGCCAATGGAAGTGTATTCGTCAACCGTAAAGGGTAACTCGTAGTCATGAATGGCGTATTCCTCATATTCATCATTCAAGCCGATTTTCTCTTTGACTTCCTCAAAGTCAATGGGAAAGGTAAACCACGCACCGACCAATTCGCCCTCATTGTATTTGCCTAAATTCGCAATATAGACTTGCATATCGTCCATATATTCACGTCCTTTCTTTGTAGAGATTCAAAAATCCCTACCGCACTTCGTTTGGTGTACCATTCCTTTGCGGAACATAAGAAAACCACTTATATTCCACAAAAGAACGGTTTTATTTAAGCACCAATAATGCGATTGAATAGCTCTAGTAAAATGTCTTTTACTCCAGCAGCGTTGAAGACTAAGCCAACCGCAATAATCGCAATAATTAAAAAGCCAATCAGTTTGCTAAACTCACGCTTGAAGCCAAGATACAAGCCAATCACAACGATTGCTAAAAGCACCAGTGATTGAGCGTTTGATAGAAACCAGTTATAAAGGTTTTGTCCAAAATTCATAAAAATGTTCTCCTCTCTATATTCAATGAATTTGTATTTGAGTTATTTTTTTGTTGTTATCACGTCCTGTTCTTTTACTGACTGTTGCTTCAAAATCTGCTTGTGTCGGTCTGTCAGTTTCGCATGGTCGAGAATGTCTTTTACAACCTGCGTCTGGTTGATTTCATCAAGTTTAATCGCAACCTTTAAGGTCGGGGCAACTTGATGAGATAGCCAGTTCAGCGTCCTTTGGAAGGAGTAAGGCTCTGGTTTTGTGGTTAGTTTTAATCGTTCACGATTGTTCCCAATAAACCAAGCCCATTCTTCATTCAGTTTCCAATCAGAACGAGGTTTGGAATCGTCTTTATCTACAAAACGGATATACCGATTGATAATTTTAAAGGCGGTATGCTCTGGATTGTCATAGACGAGTAAATCACGGACTGCATAATAGGCACGCTCATTTTTCAATCGAATCTCAAAACGGTTTTTTACTTCTGCGTCTTCAATGGGAATATCATTTTTCTTGTACTGCTCGTAGTCCTTTTCATAGATACAGAAATAAACTTCACTTTGTAATGAACCGATATAGAGGGTGTTTCCCATACATTCCTTTTCCTCTTTGCGTACCAGTTCGCCACTGCGATAGCTTTTAAAACTGCGGAAGACGGAGATACATTCTTCCTGTTGGCACTTTTCAGTGAGTACAGGGATATTTAAAATCCCTGTCTTATCGTTAATGGCAAGGTCAAGGCGTTTCATCACACCGCCAGCCACCAAAACGTCCATAAAGAACTCATACCAGCTTCTTTGTTGTGCCAGAAGATAGCTTTCAAATTGTCTGCACCCACGACCTTTCAATTCCACCAGAACTCCTTTGTCCAGTTCATGGGAGCAAAGGACGAATATGTCGCCTAAAGCATAATGCTCTGAATAAGAATAGAAACCATAGTCCTCATGAAGAAAATAGGACAGTTTCAGTTGTAAGATGTTTTCGACCACCTGCTGTACGTCTGTTGTCGGAAAGCGAATTCTTACATAATCAAACAGCATTTCAAGGGGAGCGTCGGGATTGAAGCGTTCCAGAGCTTCCCAAAGGGACTGCTGTAAATCCTCTGATGGCTTGACTTTTCCTGTTTCAATATCGCTTAGATACTGCCTTGTAATACCAGTCGCAACAGCTAAACGGTTTTGAGATAGTCCATAAGCCAAGCGTTTTTCTTTTAAATGCTGTAACCAAGTTTGTTCATTCAGTAAAAATCCCTCCAATCAAAAAGGCGTATGTCAACTTTTAAAGCCCATTTGACATACGCTGAAATTTTGTAAATCCCTTGTAACCAAAGGATTTTCTAATGTTTTTTTGACTGTTTCCTGTCGATTTGTACCCCCCTGTTAGATACGGGGGGTTAATGGGCAGGGCAAGCCCTGCCCGACAAAGCCAGAACTTACGGTTTAAGACCGTAAAACCTGCCTTTGTCGTCTGTATCTGCCTTTGATTCTCCCTGTATGCCAGTGTAAATCACTACCAAATCAACTTCTGGTCTTAAATATTCCTGTTCAATCACTTCTGATAGACCGTCCGTTTTGAATGAATTTCTATCAAAAAGCTGAAATTCATATAGAATATTTTTGCTGGTAATACTATGTCGCTTCTCTAACCTCATTCTGAATGTGAACGGTGGTTTCTTCACTTCACGGATAATTTCATCAATCAGCTTATCTATTCTGGAATAGAATCGTACTTTTGGATTGACGGTAAAATGCCTGTATCGGTCAATGATGTATTGTTCACAATCTACCGTGAATTGGTCTGTATTCAAGCAAAGACAAATGACAGATTTTTCAGTCGGTGTATGATATATCTCCAATCTTTTAATATCCATTACTTTTATTTCTCCATTTCTTGTTGTTCTGATGATGGCTTTTTTGTGTCCTGTCTGCTGTTGGATAACTTTTTAATTTCCTCTAAAAAGTCATGTCCTTTTGGTACAAGGGGAGTATAAAACTCTGATATGACACTTGTTCCTACATCAACATAGCCACGACCTTTGATTCGCTTTAAGAAGAAATCCTTTTGTACGTCACTGCCAAACATCATGCCATAGCCCATTTCAGACATACGACCTAAAGCCACTCTGAAATTAAACTGATCACGGATTCCGTCGCCTAAATATTTTGCGTCTGGACGTTGACAAGCCAGTATTAGAAAGAAGCCAGCTTGACGACCTAACATGACAATCTGTTTCAACTTATTTATAACTGCGGTGTTTTCTTTTGTTCCCAGCATTTCCATGAAAGCGACATATTCATCAAAGATTAAGAAGTGTGCTGGAAGTCCTAAGTAAGCATAATTTTCGCCAGTCTTATAATTTTCCATCTGCTTCATTTCCTCACTGCGTTTTATCATTTCTTCATAGAATGTATCAATGCAGGAAAGCAAGTCTTCTTTTCTGTAGTGGACATTTGCCATCACAGAGCCTAAATCGGCTAAGTCTGCATTTTTCGGGTCTAAGATATACAGCTTAGAATCTGTATGAAGCAAGGCTTCAATCAGTGTCAGGATAAAGTAGGTCTTACCGCCACCTGTACCACCAGCTATGAGCATGTGAGGCAGATTGTCATATTCCCACCACATATTTTTCATTAAGCAAAGTTTCCCATCATGAGCTTGTACTTCATCAATAGAAATACGACGGGCTATCATATCATAGAGCAAGGTATATTCCACGTAGGAATCCTTTAACTCTTTATCCGTCAGCTCACAGTACAAGCCACTTTCTAATTTCTTTTCCAAGTGTAGGAGCTGGTCTTGATATTTCCCCAGAGTGATTTCCACTTGTATCTGTATTAAGCCATTTTTAAGGCGATAATAGATTTTAGGGAAGTAGGTTATCTTTTCTTTGGTACGACTGGGGGAATCCTTGAAGAAGCCATCTGTTTTGACCTGTTCTGATTCATACCACTTATTTTCAAGAACCATCTTCGCCAGCTTTTGACGGTGGTAGAGTTGTTTAATCGTATCATAGCGATACCGTTTGAATAGAAACGCCACCAGCAAGCAGACAAGAATTGCGACACTGAAACTGATACTTAAATACGGAATGTCAATCTTATCTGCTTGTGATAGGTTAAAGTCCTGCCAGTTGACCTGCTGGATTGTCTTCACATGAAACAGTCCGACAACAAGCAGTAAAATAGGCAGTAAGGACGCTACTGTAAAATGAAAGACTAAATCTTTGTCACTCGGACGAATCCTTTTACCACGAAAGACACGCTGTTTCATGTTTGATTTTCTCCTTTCTCTCTAATGGAAGATACGTGGCTATTTGTCCGTAGCAGGTTCTTTCTTAGGTGGCTGTTGATTTCTAAAGGAATTAGAATCCTTTGTCAGCACAATATCGTCTGCCTTGATGTACCAGTCAACATCTGCTCCTTGAAAGGTAGCAGTAGCGACAGTATCCGCAATGGGATTGATAAGTTCCACCCGTGCGTTATATTCAAACTCTTTCAAAGGCACGCTGGCAGGAATACTTACTTGAATCATGCGTCCTTGCCCTTTGGATTTTAAGTCATAGGTACGTTCTTTGATTTCCTCTGAAACCGTACCGTCTTCATTTTGGATTCTCACTTCACGACGTAGAGCAGAGAATTTTAATTCTCCAAAAGTCGTGTCTTTATCTAATACGATACCATTTGCTAATCTCATCATTTTTCCTCTCTTTCTTTATTCTTTTACCATGTCGTCAGCATGTAAAAGGTAATTTGTAAAACCACGAGTGCCGATTTTATAGCCCTCGGCGGTAATACGTGGATTGACTAACTTAACACGTTCCTCAAAGCCGAAATGTTTTTCGCCAGCTTCAGCAGGAAGTACGACCACAATATCATCTGCTCTTTGAACGTCTGAATAGAGATTATAGCTTCGAGATAAGACGGTTAGATGTCCGTTGATTCTTCGCTGTACGACTTTATCCTCGCCAGCAAATTCTAAATTGCCGAATGTTTTTTCCATCTTGGGAATCACAAATTTAAGTTCCATATTTTTACCTATCCTTTCTTTTTTATGGTTGAATGAATCTCGTTTGTTTGATGGTCTTTCACGGTGGGGAGCGACCTTTATTCTCTTGTTTTTCTATTTTCGTAGTATCACGTCCTTTCAAATCGGGTAAAAAAATAGACACCTCATTTTTGAAGTGTCCACCTTTTGCCTATTCAATTTTTATTGGAAGTATCTTTGTTTCTTCACTTTTCAAGGGTAAATCGTCGTATCAAAGCTCATTCATAAGTAGTAAATTAGTAGTAAATTGATTGGTTTCGACCTTGATAAAGTGTGATAAGTCCAGTGTTTATACGGATAACTAGATTTTCATACTATTTTTCCTTTAAAAATAAATACTAATAAATCAAAGTATAAAACTTATATCTATTTTCTTGCATTTAGTATAGAAAAAGCTTACAATTAATGTATTAATAATAAATAAAATTAATCTTAGTAACATATATGAAAGAAGGATATAAAGTTGAGAAAATATTTAGGGGAAAAATATAATAAGTTTTCGTTAAGAAAATTTACTGTTGGAGTTTGCTCGATGACGATAGGATCTTTTTTCTTAGTGTCGACTATTCAACCTGAAGATTATGTAGTGAAGGCTGCAGATAATGCAATTGTTCACTATAAATATGTAGGAGAAGACAATCTTACTGATAAAGAAAAGGAATTAATAAAAAAAGAAGTACCAAGTGTTGTAAGTAGCAAAGAAGAAACTTATTACTTAGTATTCAAACCGACAAAAACAACACAACTAAACAAATTACCAAATACCGGTTTAAATTATGGAGTAGGAAGTATGCTTCTAGGCGGTATGCTTGGTCTAGTAGTAGTCGTTGTAGCAAAAGGTAAAAATAAAACACGTAAAATATTATCAATACTGTTAGTTACGAGTATGGGAGCAACTACTCTAGAGCTACCTGTTCGTGCTATGGAAGATTTACAATTATCGGTTTACAACATGGATTATAACCTAAAAGTAGGTGATAAGTTACCAGAGATTTCTGCAATTCCTGGATATAGTTTTGTTGGATTTATTAAAAATGAAGTAGAAACTAAAAGAGTAAACGAAAAAGTTAAAGAAAATGTTACGTCACAACAAAATACTAAAAAACAACCCCAGTTAAATGAAATTATAAACACAAATACGATAGATAAAAAACTTGAGAATAAAATAACATCAAATAATATTGATAAAAAAGAAGATAAAAAAGTATTAGAAAATAATAATAAAAAAGAAAACAAAAAAGTAATAGAAAATACAAATAAAAATGAGGGTAGAAAAGTATTTGGTGTTAATACAGTGAATCCTCAAGATGAAGTTTTGGCTGGAAAACTGACTAAACCTGAATTATTATATACTGATAAAATAGTAGAGACACCGATACAATATAATCAAGTTATAGAAAATAATAATCAGTTGCCTGAAGGAACAACAAGAGTAAAACAACAAGGGAAAGTAGGTAAAAAGACTGAAGTTATAAGAGTATTTACCATAGAAGGGAAAGAAGTTTCTAAAGAATTAATTTCTACTAATACAAAAGCGCCAGTTTCAGAAATTATAGAAAAAGGAACGAAAAAAGCAGTTAGTACTATTACTCCAAAAGGTGAAAAATTAGTAAAACCTGCTGTTGAAGTAAAACCTGAGTATAAAGGGGTGCAAGCTGGAGCGATAGTCAAACCAGCAAAAGTAGAACCACCGAAAGAATACACGGGAGTACAGGCTGGAGCAATAGTTGAACCCGAAAAAGTAGAGCCACAATACGGTGGAGTTACTTCTGGAGCGTTAGTTGAACCAGAGAAAGTAGAATCGCCAAAAGAATATACGGGTGTAAAAGCTGGAGCGATAGTAGAACCTGAGAAAGCAGAAGCACCGAAAGAGTACACGGGAGTGCAAGCCGGAGCAATAGAAGAACCCGAAAAAGTAGAGTCATCGAAAGAATACACAGGGGTACAAGCCGGAGCGATAGTAGAACCAGCAAAAGCGGAAGTGCCAAAAGAGTACACAGGGGTGCAAGCTGGAGCAATTGTCGAACCAGAGAAAAGAGAAGCTCCAAAAGAGTACACAGGAGTGCAGGCCGGAGCGATAGTAGAACCGGAAAAAATCGAGCCACCAAAAGAGTTTACAGGAAAAATTGATCCACTGAAAACAGAAGATCCAAAACCTACTGTAGAAAATAACAATACAGCAGAAATAAATAATGTTCAAAAAAATGCCAGTGCACTACTTCGAATGAATTTTGTTAGAGATAAACAAGAGCAACCAGCAATAGGGTCAGCTACTTTTATAGCTCCTAATGTATTGTTGACAGTGGCACATAACTTCATAAATAATTCTGCAGATAACAGTACGGGTGAATTTAGAGGAGATAAGACTAAAAATACATATGAATGGCAAACGCCAGATGGACAAAAAGGTTCATTTACTTCAGACGATATTCACTTTTATAATAAAAAAGATTATCCAAAAGGATTCATTTATGATCTAGCAGTTATTACATTACCTCAATCTACAAGAAGACAACATGCGAACTTAGTAGAAAATTACTCGAAAGTAAATGTTAATGATAAGTTAAATGTTTATGGATATCCTAGAGGAGAGTATACTCACTTAAAAGATACTACTGTTGAAATGGAACAAAAATACGCAAATAATACTTATGGTGTTCAGTATCAAGGTGGAAAAGCTGGTATGAGTGGTGGAGGAATCTTTAACTCTAAAGGAGAAGTGATCGGACTTCATCAAAATGGTGCTGAGAACCGTTCAGGTGGATTAATACTATCTCCGACACAATTAGATTGGATTAGAAGTATAATAAAAGGTAAAGAAATTACACCTAACTATGATGCTCTAGAGCGTCATAAAGATGAGAAAAAAGATGATATTAAAGAAGAAAAGCAAGTTGATAAAAAATTAGAACTTAGAGATATATCTTCTGTTGAACTTTATTCAAAAGAGGGTAGTAAGTATCGCCATGTAACATCACTTAACGATGTACCAAGAGATTCAACGAAATACTTTATGAAAGTTAAGTCAGAAAATTTCAAAGATATTATGTTACCTGTTACTGAAATTTCAAATTCTGAAAAAGATGGAAAAGAAGTATATAAAATAGTGGCTAGCGCAAATAATCTTATTCAACATGAAAACAATAGTACTCTAGAAAATTATACTTACTACCTACCTAAGACGGTAAGAAGTGAAAATGGTGTTTATACTTCGTTCAAAAATTTAGTCGATGCAATGAATAGTAATCCTTCTGGAGAGTTTCGCTTAGGTGCAACTATGGATGCTCGTGAAGTTGAACTTCCAGATGGTCAAGAAAGTTATGTGAAAAATGAATTTAACGGAAAGTTAATAGGTCAAAATAGCAATAAGTATTATGCTATATATAACTTGAAAAAACCGTTATTTAATACTCTAAGTCATGCCACTATTCAAGATCTTTCAGTAAAAGAAGCGAATGTTTCTTCTAAAGAAGATGCTGCCACAATAGCCAAAGAGGCGAAAAATGGTACTAACATTACTAATGTTCATTCATTTGGTGTAATTGCCGGTGAACGTAGCATTGGTGGTTTAATTTCACAAGTTACTAACTCTACAATTTCTAATAGTAGTTTTACTGGTAGAATAACTAATACGTACAACACAAGATCTAGTTATCAAATAGGTGGTTTAGTTGGAAAAATGTCAGGAACTAGTGCTTTAATTGATAGATCGGTTTCATCTATTGATATGGCGACAAATGCTAATCAAGGAGACCAAATTGTTGGTGGTATAGCAGGAGTTGTTGATAAAAAGGCAACGATTAGTAATAGTTATGTAGAAGGTAATCTCAATAATGTAAAACATTTTGGTTATGTTGGAGGAGTTGTAGGTAATCTTTGGGATAGTAGCTCATCTGAAGTAAATAACTCTGGTAATCTTTCAAACGTCTTAAGTGATGTTAATGTTACGAATGGTAATGCTATTGCTGGTTATGATTTTAATGGTATAAGAGCAACTAACACATATAGTAATAAAAATAATAAAGTAGTAAATGTAGTTCAAGTGGACGATGAACTTGTAACTAAAGATTCAGATATACAAAGAGGTACGATAATAGAATCTGACAAAGTGAATGCTAAAAAAGTTGAGTTAGTTTCTAAACAAAGTACTAAAGTAGAAGACTTCAATTTCTCTTCTCGATATGAAACAGATTATAAAAACTTAAAAGCTGCTGATGTTTCTAGATTAAGAGTATATAAAAATATTGAAAAACTATTACCATTCTATAATAAAGAGACAATTGTTAAATATGGTAATTTAGTGGATACTAATAATGCTTTATATACTAAGGATCTTATGTCTGTAGTTCCAATGAAGGATAAAGAAGTAATCACAGATATTAATAAAGATAAACAAAGAATTGATAAACTATTACTTCATTATTCAGATAATACTTCTCAAACATTAGCTATAAAATATCGACAAGATTTCTCTAAAGTGGCAGAATATGAAATCACTAATACAAAACTAATGTACACACCTAATACATTATTACATGACTGTCTCTTATACACATCTGACGCTGCCGACGAGCGATCTAGT
>CALATC010000034.1 GCA_937891475.1 uncultured Granulicatella sp.
AGAAGTTAGTCCTATTATTACAAAAGAAGAGTTAAGAATGATTCAACAGTTTTATGCTGAACAAAGTACAGATAACTATCGAATGATGAAAACTTCTTTAAATGGAAGGGAATTTAATGTAGCATCTTTGAATACTCTATTAAAAGAACCAAAATTAATTAAGATAAATGTCAAAAATAAACAGGAATGTATTGAACGACTGATAATTGAATGTAGTATTGGAAATCAAACGGAAGAATTTAGAGATTCCATTAACCAAAGAGAGTTATTAGGAAGTACGAGTGTTTATACAGGTATAGCTTTACCACATTGTGATCCAAAAGTTGTTAAACAATCTGAACTAATTTTAATGAGTTTAGATAAACCTATTGAATGGGGAAAAAATCAAGTTAGTTTAGTATTACTAATAGCAATCGCTGAACAGGATATTCCAGTATTTAAAGACAGTCTAATAGCCTTATATTCCGTTATAGAAAATCAAAATTTGATGTCGGAATTAATGTTGATGTCAGATGGAAAGAAAATTAAGAATAAAATACTTGAGGAGGTGAGTCAAAATGCTAGATAAAGAAATTTTTGAAATTAATATAAAAAATATTAGTTCTAAAGAAGAAGCGTTGACTTATTTGTCAGATAAACTGATTGAAAAAGGAATTGTGAAAGAATCGTATAAGGAAGCTATTTTAAATAGAGAAAAAGTATTTCCAACAGGATTACAGTTTGAAAAATATGGAATCGCTATTCCTCATACAGATGTAGAACATGTTAATAAGGAACAAATAGCAGTAATGACGTTAGAAAATCCAGTTTCATTTTATCAAATGGGGACAAATGATGTGGAAGTTTCTGTAAAGGTAATTTTTATGCTTGCTTTGAAAGAGGCTCATAGTCAATTATCGATTTTACAACAATTAATAGAAATTCTTCAGGATAAAGAAATTATGGAGAGATTAATGAATATGGATGAACATACAACATCCAAAGAAGTAAAAGATTTGTTAGCAGTCAAAAATATAAAATAATAAAGGAATAAGTTTAGTAAAAAAGAAAGGAGGAAATTTTACTAAACAAACAGAATCAGACTGTTTAATCTGAATATTTAAGTTATTAGGAGGAAAAATTATGTTGGCATTATTTCAAAAATTTATCGATTTAGGCGCAATTGTAGTATTACCAATTTTAATTTTTATTTTTGGTATGATTTTAGGAACTAAACCTAAAAAAGCATTTGTATCGGGTGTAATTGTCGGGGTTGGTTTTGTTGGATTGAATATGGTAGTTGATTTATTAGGAGGTAGCTTAGGACCTGCAGCTCAAGCAATGGTTGAAAGATTTGGATTACATTTAACAACAATTGACGTTGGTTGGCCTGCAGCAGCAGCAATTTCTTATGGAACATTATTAGGAAGTTTAGCTATTCCAATTGGTATCGGAATTAATGTTTTATTACTATTCTTAGGATTAACAAAAACATTAATGGTAGATATGTGGAATTTCTGGCATGCAGCTTTTGTAGCATCTTTAGTATATGCACTTACTCAAGATTTTACATTAGGATTATATGCAACAATTGTATATTTAGTAATGATTTATTTATTAGCAGATATTATTGCTCCAGCTATTAAAAAATTCTATGGATTCCCTAACATTACATTCCCACATGGAACATCAGCACCTGGATTTTTAGTAGCTATTCCATTAAATTGGGTGTTTGATAGAATTCCTGGATTTAATAAAATTGAAGCAAATCCAGAAAGTATTCAAAAGAAATTTGGTATTTTTGGTGAAAGTACAGTATTAGGTCTTGTAATTGGTATTGTTATGGGATTATTAGCAGGTTACGATCCAAAAGGTGTTTTACAATTAGGTGTTAAGATGTCAGCTGTTATGGTCATTATGCCTCGTATGGTATCACTTTTAATGGAAGGTCTTACTCCAATTTCTGAGGCTGCAAATGAATTTGTTCAAAAACGATTCCCTGGTCGTGAAGTAAATATTGGTATGGACTCTGCTTTATCAGTTGGACATCCAGCAGTATTATCAAGTTCATTAATTTTAGTTCCAATTACAATTTTATTAGCAGTAATTTTACCAGGAAACCAAACATTACCATTTGGTGATTTAGCTACAATTCCATTTGTAGTATGTTTAATGGCAGCTGTATTTAGAGGAAATATTGTTCGTACAGTTGTTGGGGGAACAATTTATATTGCAAGTATTTTCTACATTACTTCATGGGTAGCTCCTTTAGTAACAAAAGCAGCTCAAGCAGCAAACTTTGATTTAGGTGGAAATACAAGTATTACTGCTTTAGCAGAAGGTGGATTATGGCCAACATGGTTGTTTGTGTTTGCAGGAAAAACTGCACCTTGGGTAATTCTGTCAGTAGTTCTAGTAGCTTCATTAGCAGGATTATATTATGTAAATAAAGTTCGTGCAGAGAAATAGGAGAATAAGATTATGAAAAAATTATTAATTATGTGTGGTTCTGGAATTGCAACATCAACAGTTGTTGCTGGAAAAGTAAAACAATGGTTAGCTGATAATAATTATTCAGATAAAGTTCAAGTTTTTCAATCCAAAGTTTCAGAAGAAGTTAATCGTATTGATGAATATGATATTGTAATTTCTACAACAGTTGTACCTGATTCAATTAAAGATAAAGTGATTATGGGATTACCTTTATTGACAGGTATGGGAATTGACGCTTTATGGAGTGAATTGAAAGCAGCGTTGGAGGCTTAGTCAATGAAAGCATATATGAGAGATGTATTAGGAAAAGCAAAACAAGGTAATTTTGCAATTCCAGCAACAAACTTTATTGATTGGAATTCTGCCAAAGCGTATGTAGAAATGAGTGAAGAATTGAATCTTCCACTAATTTTAGCTTTTGCACAAGTACATTCTCCTTATTTAAGTTTAGAAGAGGCTGCTAGTATTGGAAAATATTTTCAGAAAAAAGCAAAAACTCCAGTTGTGTTACATCTAGATCATGGACAAGATTTAGCATTTATAAAAAGAGCAATTCAATTAGGATTTAATTCCGTAATGATTGATGCATCTTTAGATTCTTTTGAAGAAAATGTTAGAAAAACAAAAGAGGTTGTTGAAATTGCCCATGAATTTGGAGTTGATGTTGAAGCAGAAATTGGTTTTGTTGGAGCAAATGGAGATGTATCGAAAGACGAAATAAAGTCTATTTATACAAATGTTGAAGATGCTGAAAAATTTGTTCAAGAAACTAATGTTGATTCTTTAGCAGTTTCAATAGGGACTTCTCATGGCTTGTATAAAGGTATTCCAAAAATTAATTTCCAACGATTATCTGAGTTACGGAATGTATTAAATATTCCATTAGTTTTACATGGCGGATCAGGTTCAGGAGATGATAATTTGAACCGTTGTGCACGAGAAGGAATTTCAAAAATTAATATTTATAGTGATTTTATGGACTCTGGTGCAAAATCAGTTTCTGAAAAATCATTTACAAACTATATTGATGTATTAAAAGCTTCAAGAGAAGGTATGAAAACTACTTTAAAACATTATTATCGTGTGTTTGAGACTAAATAAAAGGAGAAAACAAATGGAAACTATTAAAGATAAATTTTTCATTTTTAATCCGAAGTCATATTTATTTGGAAATGAATTATTAGAATTAGCAAAAGAAGCTGATCGATTAGCTGAACAGTATCCAGAAATTAGTATTTTTGTGACGTGTCCATATGCAGATATTCATAAAGTATCCAGCGAAACGAAACATATTATTGTGACAGCTCAACACTTAGATGGAATTGATTGTGGTAGAGGAATGGGAGCAGTTTTGCCAGCTTCATTATATAACGCTGGAGCAAGAGCTACTTTTTTAAATCATGCTGAACATCCATTAACAACATCTCAAGTAGTCGCTTCAATCAATCAAGCTGAAAAATTGGGACTTATAACGATTTTGTGTGCAGATTCTATTAAAGAAGCACGAATGTTGGCAATGTTAAATCCAACAATCATGTTATGTGAACCTACAGAGTTGATTGGGACAGGACAAACAAGTGATGATTCATATATTTTAGAAACTAATCATCAAGTGAAATCTGTTAATTCAGATATTTTAATGATGCAAGGTGCTGGAATTATGAATGAGAATGACGTCTATCGTACAATTAAGCTTGGTGCAGATGGTACAGGCTGCACAAGTGGAATTGTTAAAGCAAAAGATCCGAAACTAATGTTAAAACTAATGATTGAAGCTATTGACAAAGCGATGAATGAGGAGAAAAAATGACTGTATTTCAAAAAGAATTTAAAGTAGATACAAAAGAAGGTCAAGTATCATATATTGATATTACAAATTCTATACATCAAACTATTACTGAAAGTGGTATTCAATCAGGAATATGTACAGTTATCACAGCACATACAACATGTTCTGTTTTCTTTGAAGAGGATACACATGATAAAGATGAAAATGGTGTAGATTATTTACAATTAGATTTAAATACGATTTTAGAAAAGATTATTCCACCCCATTTAAGTGCGGATAGTTATCATTATCCTGGTGAAAAACATTATCAAGAAGTTGAATCTTGGCCCAACCCTGAAGAATGGTTACCAAATGGAGATAGAAGTGCATTATGGAATGGAGATGCTCATCTAAAAGCCACAATCTTGGGTTCCAGTGAAACCTTAGCTGTTGTAGATGGTAAACTGGCAATAGGAAAAACAGGTTATGTTTATTTTGCAGACTTTGATAAAACTCGAGAAAGAACAAGAAAGTATCGAGTTGTGATTATTGGAGAATAATTAATAGATATACAACAAACTCCGAGGAAATTCGAAAAATGAAATTCCTCGGGGTTTCTACTTAATGTTTTTAAACTCTCTTATGACCCATTCCAGTAAATTTACTAATGATAGTAAATAAAACTGATCCGATAATAGCAGGTACTAACCATTCGAATCCAAATTGATGTAATGGTAAGGTGTTTGTCCAATCGGCTAATCCAGAGAGGAAGTTGCCACCTTGCATTTGAGAGAATAAATGAATAGCTTGAATTCCTCCAATGAAGAATGCTCCAACAACTGCACCAGTATAAGTCCAGTTATAAACAATGTAGCGGTCAAAAATCGATAAGAAGATTAAGGCGATGACCATTGGATAAATAGCACTTAGGACGGGAACAGCTAATTGTAATAAGGCATCCACTCCTAAAAGGGATAGAAGGAATGAAATCACGACTGAGACGACAACAATTTTTTTATATTCTAATTTTCCATTTGTTAAGGTTGAAAAATAATGTCCACAAGTTGTAATTAATCCAACAGATGTTGTTAAGCAAGCAAAGGATACAGCAATTCCCATAGCGACTTTACCAAATGAGCCTAATAATTGTTCAATTAATCCGATTAGTAATGCAGGACGTTGAACTGTTGAGTCATAAACCGTACTTACAGTAGCTCCAGCATATGTTAAGCTGCTGTACACTAATGCTAGTAAAATGAAAGATACAATTCCGACTCCAAACATCATTTGATGTTGTTCTTTTTTCTCTGTATACCCCCGTCTAGTTAAGTCCGAAATCACAACTCCTGCCATTAAGGCTGCCCCAAGTGCGTCCATTGTTTGGTAACCTTCTTTAAAACTTTGAGAAAATAATCCTGCAGAAGTTGTTGTTTGGAAGCCTGCATTTGGCTGAACTACAGCTGCAATGAATACTAGTAATAGAATGATTAATAAAATTGGAGTTAAATATTTTCCAATCGCATCAATAACGGTGTGCGAATGAATCGCAATATATAAGGTTAATCCAAAAAAGATAAGAGAGGTAATCCATTGTGGAGCACTAGGTACAAAGGATTGTACAAAAATTTCATGAGTAGTAGCTCCGGTTCTTGGAACGGCAAATAATGGTCCAATTAAGATAATGGAAATCGCTCCAATAATAATAGAAAAATGTTTACTTACTCTTTTTCCTAAATCTGTTGCTTGTCCTCCTAATAGGGCTGTAACAATAACCCCAAGAATCGGTAATAGTGGATCTGATAATAAAAAGGCAATATTCGCAATACCCCAGTTATTTCCAGAGATAACACCTAAATAAGGTGGGAAGATTAAATTTCCAGCGCCAAAGAAGATGGCGAATAATGCAAAACCACAAATCATAATGTCAGTGAGTTTCTTTCGAGACATAAATTTCCTCCTAGATATATTCTTAAAAAATGATTAAAAAACAATTACAAATAGTGTACCACTTCTTTTTGTTGAAAGCTAGCCGAATGAATAAAGTTTCACGAGTGGATTTTCAAAAACTTATTGATTACAATACGAATAGAAAGTAATGGATTAGGAGGTTGTTCTTTTGCGTAAAGTATATTTAAACCATGATGGTGGAGTAGATGATTTAGTCTCATTATATTTATTATTAAAAATGGAAGATGTGGAACTAGTTGGTGTAGGTGTGATTGAAGCAGATTGTTATTTAGAACCAGCAGTTGAAGCAAGTAAGAAAATTATTCAAAAATTTGGTTCTACAAAAGATCAAAGAATCCGTGTTGCTTCTTCAAATTCACGACCGGTTCATCCATTTCCAAAAGAGTGGAGAATGCATGCATTTACAGTAGACGCTTTGCCAATCTTAAATGAACATAAACCGATTTTAGTACAAGATTCCCCTTATAAAGCACATGAGGATTTAGTGCATGTTTTAAAGGAATCAACGGATAAAGTGGATTTATTATTTGTAGGGCCATTAACGGATTTAGCTCGAGCATTAGATTTGGATGCAAGTATTGAAGAAAAAATTGGAAAATTATACTGGATGGGCGGTACATTTTTAGACCAAGGAAATATTGAAGAACCGGAACATGATGGAACAGCTGAATGGAACGTTTATTGGGATCCATTTGCTGCAAAACGTGTTTGGGAATCATCAATTCCAATTGAATTAGTCGCTTTAGAAAGTACTCGTATGGTTCCATTAACGTTGGATGTACGTGACCGTTGGGCGAGGGAACGTAAAGTAGAAGGTATTGATTTCTTAGGACAATGTTATGCCATTGTTCCTCCATTGACGCACTATGTTACGAATTCAACCTATTTCCTATGGGATGTATTAACAACAGCTTCTTTTGGAAAAGAAGATTTAGTGAAACGAGAAGTTGTTCCTTCAGATGTGATTACAATAGGTGCAAGTTCTGGTAGAACGATTCGTGTAGAAGACGGTCGTCCAGTTGACCTTGTTTATCATGTAGACCGTGATGCATTTTTTGATTATATTACAGGCTTAGCAAGAAAAGATTAAAAAGTTAGATTGACTACAAAAGGGAGAGATTCTTTTTGTAGTTTTTCTTTTTTATTATTGAAATAAACCATGATAATACACGAATGACAGCTATCTATGGTACAATAGCTAAGCAGAATGATTGAAAGTGAGGAAATGAAATGAGTTTTAAGATTGGCAATATTCAAATTGACAATCCAGTAGTCGTTGCGCCGATGGCAGGGATTAGTAATTCAGCTTTCCGTGTAACGGTAAAAGAATTTGGAGCAGGCTTAGTTGTTTGCGAAATGATTAGTGATAAAGGAATTCAATTTAGAAATGAAAAAACATTAAGTATGTTGCATATTGAACCAAATGAATATCCATTGAGCGTCCAAATTATGGGTGGGAATAAAGATACATTAGTAGAAGCTGCCAAATATGTAGCTGAAAATACAGAGGCAGCAATTATCGATATTAATATGGGATGTCCTGTTAATAAGGTGATTAAAGCTGAAGCTGGTGCAAAATGGTTATTAGATCCGAATAAAGTTTATGAAATGGTTGCTGCAGTAGTGGATGCAGTGGATAAACCTGTAACGGTTAAAATGCGTACCGGTTGGGATGACGAACATTTATATGCCGTTGAAAATGCCCTTGCAGCAGAACGAGCAGGTGCGAGTGCTGTTGCAATGCATGGTAGAACTCGTGTACAAATGTATGATGGAAAAGCAAACTGGGAAATTCTTGGTGAGGTGAAGAAAAACTTAACACGTATCCCATTAATTGGAAATGGAGATGTGCGTTCTCCTCAAGATGCTAAGAAAATGATTGAAATAGCGGGTGTTGATGGAGTCATGATTGGTAGAGCTGCTCTAGCAAATCCATGGATGATTAAACAAACCGTTCATTATTTAGAAACGGGAGAATTATTACCAGAAAATACAGTTCCTGAAAAAATTGAAATTGCTAAAACTCATTTAGATCGTTTAGCTAACCTAAAAGGTGAGTCAGTAGCGACAAAAGAATTCCGTAAATTAGCTGCTTATTACTTAAAAGGAATTC
>CALATC010000035.1 GCA_937891475.1 uncultured Granulicatella sp.
ATAGGAATTCCATTATTATCTATTTTGCCGTTAGATGAAAAAGTAACGTTTAGAGAGTTATTAGAAACGCAACAAGAAAGATTGATTCATTTAGAAGAAGATGGAGAAGACTCAATTGTTCAATGTGAGTTTTCTGTTATCCAGCGTGAATCTGGCTTTATTAGTGGGTTAGTTTGTGTTTTAACAGACGTTACGGAACAACAAAAAATTGATCGTGAACGTAGAAATTTCGTATCAAATGTATCGCACGAATTACGTACCCCATTAACAAGTATTAAGAGTTATACGGAAGCCTTAGTAGATGGAGCTTGGGAAAATAAAGAAATTGCCCCAGGATTTTTAAAAGTTATTGAAACTGAAACTGATCGTATGATGCGAATGATTACGGACTTACTGAATTTATCTCGTATGGACCAAAATCGTCTAGGGTTGGAAAAAGAATTTATTAATATGAATGAATTGGTCGTTCATATTGTCAATCGTTTTGAGATGGTGTTGCAGTCTGAACCGTATCGAGAAAAAAATTATCGTATTTTAACAGATATTACCCAGCGTGACTTATGGGTCGAATTAGACCAAGATAAGATTACGCAAGTATTAGATAATATTATTAACAATGCGATTAAGTATTCTCCAGATGGGGGAAGAATTATTGTTCGTTTAATGGAAACTCATACGGATATTATTGTAAGTGTGAGTGATGAAGGCTTAGGAATTGCCCGAAAAGATATTCCTCATTTATTCGATCGATTCTATCGTGTAGATAAGGCACGTTCTCGTGCAATGGGAGGTAGTGGTCTTGGATTAGCGATTGCTCAAGAAGTTGTCCAATTACATGGTGGAAAAATCTGGGTGAATAGTATTGAAAACAAAGGTTCAACCTTCTTTGTTTCCTTACCATATATTCCATTTGAAGAGGACGGTGAATGGGAATGAAAATTCGTTTAAGATATTTAGTATTCATTTTAATGCTATTAAGTATGATTAGTATCGTATTAACATTGGCTGTTGTATTCCGTCCTGTAGAAATTTTCTCTCCAAATGGATTTACAAGAAATGTAGCTTCAACCAACCAAGATGCTAGTACTCAAACAAGAGTTTCTTATTCAATGGAAGATGTTTTTAGACCAACTCGCTTTATTATTTCCCATGAGAATAAAGGAAAAATGACGAGTGATTCTACAATCATTGCATCTGTTAATGAAAATTTAGTTGGCAAATTTAAAGATATTTCAAAAAAAGAAATATTGAGTCAAGAAGTATATGAACAATTAGTATTAAGAGATTCATTTGGGCAGTTATTATTTGATGCACCAGTGACATTTGGAGTAATGACCAGATATTTTAATGATGTACCTGAGGAATACAAACAAGAAACATTTAGTCGAATTCTCTATCGTCATGATGATTCAAAAAATGTTTACTTTATTAATGATTATACAAAGCAAGTATTCCAAGCTAAAACAGATCAAGATATTCAATCAGA
>CALATC010000036.1 GCA_937891475.1 uncultured Granulicatella sp.
CAATGGATAATCGTTGTTTTTGCCCACCACTTAAAGTAATCCCTTTTTCGCCAATTATTGTTTCCAATTGTTCTGGCATGCGACGAATATCTTCCGCAATGGCAGCTTGTTCTAACACATCCCACACAACTGGCTCTGTTACTTCCTTATTAGCAAGTTTTAAGTTTTCTAAAATGCTTTTTGAAAATAACACATGTTCTTGTGGCACATACGCCATTAAAGTATCCACTGATTGACGTTTCCAATGAATCAATGCCTTCTGATTCAGTAAAACTGTTTCATGATGATAAGGATATTGATGTAAGAACTGTTTTAGGAAGGTCGTTTTCCCTGAACCCGTTTTTCCAACAATCCCAATCGTTTGTCCTTTTTTAATACTAACTGAAATATTTTTCAATGTTGGACTTTCTTCACCGGGATAAGTAAAGGAGAAATTCTCAAAACGAATTTCTTCGAATTGCCCTACTTCTTCCTGTCCATCTTCTTCTAAATCATCACTTGTTTCAAATAATTCAAAAATTCTCTCAAACGAAACTTTTCCTTGTTGAATCATTACGACAAGGAATCCAATTAAATACAATGGGAAGACTAATAAACCGATATAAATTGGAAATGAAACTAAGCTTCCTAATAAAATTTTCCCCTCTTGAACAAGTCCACCGCCATAAATCAACCCAATCAACATACAAATTCCTACAACAACTTGTACTAATGGAGCAAATATCATATCCAATTTAGCTACTGCAATATTTTTTTGTAGAGAATTTTCTGTTTTCTGCTGGAAAATTTGACTCATTCTATCTTCTTGCCCATAAGCTCGAATGACATAAGTTCCATCAATCATTTCTAATACTTCTGCATTCATATCAGAAATAGCTTTTTGAGCATCCCCATACACTATCTCAATTTTATCCGTTAAACGATAGAGTACATAGGCTAATACCGGCATCGGCAAAACGGAAATAAGGGTCAACCCCCACCAAACATTTATTACCATATTTGACAACACTGATAAAGTAATAAAGAATGCATTTAGAAAAGCATATACTCCAAATCCTACTAAATTCCCAATTGTTTCAAGGTCTTCACTTGAACGAGTTACAATATCTCCAACTCTAAATTTTGTATAAAATGGTGCTTTTTTCCATAATAATTGCTTCATCGTTCCTAATCTTAAATTGGTAATATAGTCAAAACGCGCAAACCATATCCAATACATTAATACAGAATCCAACACATAAACTCCTACTAATGATAGGAAAAAGAATCCTATATATCCCAAAAGTTGTGATTGTGTCAATGATTGATCTACAATCGCATTGACAATTTGTCCTAATATTTTTGCAGGAACGACTAATAAATAACTATTTA
>CALATC010000037.1 GCA_937891475.1 uncultured Granulicatella sp.
AAAAAATCTTATCTGCATTAGCAGGTGGTACTTCATTAACTCCTGAAAAAGTTACTACATTACAAGATAACTTAGACCAATTAATTCCAGGTTTTGCTGCTTTATTATTAACATTCGCATGTATGTGGTTATTAAAACGTAAAGTAAGTCCAATTTTAATTATCTTTGCATTATTTGCACTAGGTATTCTTGGTCGTGTAACAGGAATTATGTAATTAAGATACAATTTTGAGATGAACAGATTTAAAAGTCTGTTCATCTTTTTTTGTTTTATGATAGAATAGAGCTATCAGTTTAATGAATAAGGAGAAAGTTATGGCACAGTCTTTAAATACAAAAGTTATTTTTACAACGAAAGCCAATGTATTTGTTGGTTGGATTGGAAATAAACACGGCGATATTCTTGTTGGTGATCGAGCGTTTGAGTTTTATAATGAAAAAAATCCGGAAGATTATATTCAAATCCCTTGGAATGAAATTGATAAAGTACGTGCTCAATTGTTCTTCAAGGATCGTTATATTCGTGGGTTCTTTATAGATACGAAATCTGCAGGTTCTTTTAATTTTGTGGTGAAAAATGCAGGAAAATGTTTAAAAGAAATGCGTACATTTGTTGGAGAAGAAAACATTGTACGTAGTAAACCATTGTTTACGATGAGGAATTTTTTCAAAAAGTAACTATAATCTTATATAATGACTTCTCTAGCAATAGTAGTAAGGGACGGAAGCAGCCTTGCGCTTGCAAGTCTCATTCCTAAAATTTGAGCCTAAGGTCTCAAATTTCCCCAATAAAAGTAGCCAATTAGGCTACTTTTATCATTACTACTATGGGAAGTCATTTGGGTTGTGGCATATAGTGCCTGTACGGATAAAATTTTATTTATGATATATGGAGAAGAGTATGATTCGTTTTGAAAATGTATCTAAAGAATATATAGATTCAGATATACAATTAAAAAAGTCTTTTAAAGAAAAATTATTTACAAAAAAAGCAAAGAAAACAGTTATTCAAGATTTAAATTTAGAAATTAACGAAGGGGAAATCGTTGGTTATATTGGTGAGAATGGTGCTGGAAAATCTACGACAATAAAGATGTTGTTAGGAATTATCCCTGCAGATTCTGGTAATGTAACAGTTTTTGAAAAAGACTCATTCAAGAATCGTCGAAAAAACGCTTCTGAAATTGGAGTTATGTTTGGACAGAAATCTCATCTATGGTGGGATTTACCTCTGTTAGATTCTTTCAAGTTTTTACAAAAAATTTATTCTAAAACATCTGTTGAAGATGATAAATGGTTAGAATGGTTAATAAATGAATTAGAAGTAAAAGCCTATATAAATCAACCAGTTCGAGAACTTTCTTTAGGACAACGTATGCGTGGAGAATTTGTTTGTGCTTTGCTTCATTCTCCTAAGTTAGTCATTTTAGATGAACCTACAATTGGTATTGATGTTCAAACAAAGCAAAAAATGATGGAAATTATTTTAAAAGTTAATGAGCAAAAAAATATGACATTCATGATTACCAGTCATGATTTTCAAGAGATTGAGAAAGTTTGTCAAAGAATTATTATTCTGAACAAAGGTATCAATGCATATCAAGGAAGTATTGAAGAGTTTAAAAATCAATATTCTTATTTGAAAAAAGTTATCATTTATCACGAACAAGGACAGCATGAATTAATCGAAAATTCAACTATAAAAGTACTAGCAAAGAATATTTTTTCTACTGAATATTTTTTTGATACTCGTGAAATTTCAGAAGAATTAGCGATTGAATTTATTCAGAATAATTATCATCCTGATAATTTAGAAGTTGTTCATTTAAGTTTGTCAGAATTAATGACGGTAAAGAGGGTGTTAGAATGAAAGGTTTATTAGCATACACACTTTACCAATTTAAGTCTAATAAAAAATATCGCATGAATAATGTTATGACGATTATGAGTACATTTATTGCTATTGTAATTCAGTATTATATTTGGACATATGTTGAAAAAACAAATGGTATGAATACACAACAAATTATTATTTATTCTATGTTTGCCTTAACATTATCGTCTTTATTACCTTTGTTTTCTTCAGCCGATTTTATGAATCATATTATTTTAAAGGGAACAATAGCTAATTATTTACAGCGTCCACAAATGCTGTTTTTAGTCAATTCCTCTATTCAAATTGGAAATAGTGTCTATAAGATTATTTATCGAATTATTCCTATCTGGGTTATTTATGTTATTTTTTTCAAAATAAATCTCATGACTGTAAATGGTGTTCTTTTGTTGGCATTACTATCTTTATGTTTGAGTTGGATACTTTCATTAATTGTTGGTCATATTATAGGATTACTTTCTCCGTATTTAATTAGTATAAATGGAACTAAAAGTTTAATTTCAGGCTTAATTTTATTACTTGGAGGGGGAGTTTTACCGATAGATATTTATCCTGAACCTTTAAAATTTATTGTATTAAAACTCCCTTTTGTTGCATTACAATATTTTCCTAGCGCAATATTAAGTGGAAGTCAATTGTTTTCCTATAAAACTGCACTTTTAATTCAATTATGTTGGATTCTTTTCTTTCTTTTAGTTTTATTCATTTTACAAAAAAGAGTCTATTCAAAACTAGAAATTATGGGAGGGTAAGATGATGATTCGTTCGTTAAAATTTTATAGAAAAATTTATACTGAATTTGTAAGAATGGATATCAAACGAATAATGATGTATCCTATTGATTTTGTTTTAGGAAATATGGGCTTTTTCCTAGAAACCATTTCAACCTTATTTGTTTTGTATATAATAGTAATGAATACTGGATTTTTAGGTGAGTTTAGTGGATACGAAGTGTTATTTTTTTATTCTTACTTGATGTTAGTAAATGCGTTATGGGAAATATTTTTTGTAACTGTACTTGAAATTCCATATATGATTCAAAGTGGAGAGTTAGATATTTTCTTAGTAAGGCCCTTAAATATATTATTTCAATTTATTATTTTTCAACTAGATGAAGAATCTGTATTTGAAACGGTAGTGGCTTTATTGTTATTAATAGGATCAATCACTCAATTATCTGGATTATGGACAGTTATCTTCTTTATTAAATTACTTTTCTTTATACTTTCTTCTATTTTTGTTAGATATGCTATTTATTTATTTTTAAGTACTACTGCATTTTGGTGGGTATCAAATGATGGGCTTAAAAGTATTTTTTGGGAAGTTTCTCAACTTGGAAATTATCCAATTTCAATCTATCCTCAATGGTTAAAAGCTGTATTAATGATTATACCATTTAGTTTTATAGGATATTTTCCTGTACATGAGTTATTACTGAGTACTAATCAATTTACTTTAGAAACATTAATGAATTTTAGTTCAGGATGGATTATATTTTATTTAGTTTATCAATTCTTTTGGAAACAAGGATTAAAGAAATATCAAAGTATTGGTGGTTAATTTAATAAAAACATAAACTTAAAATATTATATTAACCACAGCATTCAGCTTGACTTTTTCTTGTAAAAATTATACGATTATAAGCATTCTACAGGAACGATATCATGAAGAATGGAAAGGAGAAGTTAAATGAATCAAATATTTTTACATCAATTTGATGCTTTGTTAGAATTACGACATTTTTTATCCATTATTCTTGCATGTTTATGCGGTTGGGCGATTGGATATGAGCGTAAGTCAAGAAACAAACAAGCGGGGGTAAAAACCCATGTGATTGTTGCATTAGCTTCTGCTTTAATGATGATTGTTTCAAAAGAAGCCTTTTGGGAAACTCCAGACGCTGCAGATACAACACGTATTGCTGCGCAAATCGTTAGTGGTATCAGTTTTATCGGTGGTGGTATTATCTACATGCGTGATATGCGTGTTAGTGGTGTCACGACAGCTGCTGGTTTATGGGCAACTTCGGGAATTGGAATGGCCATTGGTGGAGGATTCTGGTTCTTTGGTAGTGTGTGTTGTGCAGTTGTAGTAATTGTTCAATTATTGACACATCGTAAACTCAGTGTTCATAGAAAAATGTATCAATTAAATATTACTGGGATGATTAGTCATTTGAATGTTATTCATGATATTCATCGACATTGTAATTTAAAACAGTATCAAGCTGCCAATGTTGAAGTGAAGAAAATTCCAGAAGGATATGAACTATATATTCAAATTGATAACGATGCACGAATTTTTGTTCAAGATTTTAAAAAGACCATTCAAGAAAATGGAATTGACTTCAAATTTAAGAAAGTTAAATTTAAAGCCACAATGGGATAATCACTTAGAAAGCCTTGAAGGAGTATGATAGCTCTCTTCATGGCTTTTTTGTTTATGATATAATGAACTCAAAAGGAGGCAGAAGGTTTATGGATAAAAGAGAAAATTTAGAATCGTTAAGAACAATGATTTTAGCTGTTATATATGGGCTGGCTGTTGGTGACGCATTAGGTGTTCCTGTGGAGTTTGAAGAAAGAGACACTTATTCTCTTACAGACATGATAGGATATGGGACTTATCAGCAACCTCCTGGTACATGGTCAGATGATACTTCATTGACATTAGCACTCATGGAACATTTAGGTGAGGAATCAGATTTAAATGGACTAATGGATAAATTTGTAGCTTATCGTAATGGTTATTTGACACCTTTTGGGAATTGTTTTGATATCGGGATTGCAACAAATGAAGCAATTGAGAGATATTTATCAGGCATTTTTCCTGAAGAGTGTGGAGGACAAGATAAAAGTTCTAACGGTAATGGGGCTTTGATGAGAATTTCTCCTTTAGTTTTTCTTTTGATGAAAAAATCTAATCTAATTGAGCAAGTTGAGTTCATAAAAAAATATACGACAGTATCGCATCGTCATCCTCGATCCATTGTTGCTTCCATTATTTATATTTTGTTATTAAAAGAATTGCTAGTCAATGATTTACTTCCAGAAGTATTAGAGGCAGTCCAACAAAAATTAGAAGAAATATTTAGTCAAAATTCTGAATACAAGACAGAATATGAAAATCATTTTAAAGAAATTTTTGAGCAAAAATTTTATCATAAAACTCGTGAAGAAATCAAATCTACAGGATATGTGGTGGATACACTGAAAGCATGTTTATGGTGTTTAGGAACAACGGATAATTTTAAAGATGCCGTTTTGAAAGCCGTGAATCTTGGAGAGGATACAGACACCATTGGAGCTATTACAGGTACGCTTGCAGGTGCTAAATATTCTTTGGAATCAATTCCTAATGAATGGATAGTTAAATTAGTCAATAAATCCTTAATAGATGAAAAATGTGAGCAATTATTTAACAGAATTATTGAAGAGTTATTAAGTTATTCTTTATTTTTTAAATAAAAATAAAGTAGTAAGTCCAATACTTTGGTAATCATCCATAAAATAATCGCATAATAAAAGAAATAGAAGAAATATGAAATACTAACCATGATTCCTAATAAAACAAAAATAACAATAGATAATACCCAAAATAATTTTAAGTATAATAATATTTTTTCACGGATAAAAAATTCTTCATTACTTAATGTGGATTCAGGGCCATCGAATTTATCGATTAGTTGAATCAATTTTTTCATATATTTCTTCCTTTCATCATAAAAATAATATTGTGATTATACACTAAAAGTCTGCCCATGACTATGAATAATTTTGAAATAAAAAAGGAGTATGTTAAAATAGTTCAGAATAAAGTACAAGTAGTAAGAAAGGATGAAACGAATGGCAACGATACAATGGTATCCTGGACATATGGCTAAAGCTAAAAGAGAAGCCATTGAAAAACTAAAATTAGTAGATGTTGTAATCGAATTAGTGGATGCACGTATTCCAGAATCAAGTCGTAATCCAATTGTAAATGAGATTAAAGGACAAAAGAAACAATTAATGCTGTTAAATAAGACGGATTTAGCAGATCCAATTCAAACAAAAAAATGGATGAAATATTACCAAGAAGAAGGCATTGAGGTATTAACAGTTGAAGCTAAAGATGGAAAAGGTTTGAATCAAGTAAAAGCAGCGATTAAAGCATTGATGGCAGATGAATTTGAAAAATTAGCGGCAAAAGGCGTACGTCCTCGTCCAATCCGTTTAATGGTCTTAGGAATTCCGAACGTTGGAAAATCAACCTTTATTAATCGTATGATTCAAAAGAATCAAGCTGAAACGGCGAATCGTCCTGGTGTTACAAAAGGGCAACGTTGGTTAAAAATCGGTAATGATTTTGAATTATTGGATACACCTGGTATTTTATGGCCAAAATTCGATAATCAAGAGATTGGAAATAAATTAGCAGTAACTGGTGCTATTAAAGATTCTTTATTACATATGGATGATGTAGCGTTATTTGCGATTAATATTTTTAGAACCTACTATACTGATGCTTTAAGAAAGCCTTATGGATTGAGTGAAGCTGATTTAGAATTATCAGATGTGGATTTATTATTACTCATTACGAAAAAGTTAGGATTCAAAGATGATTACGAACGTGCGAGTGAGCGTATTATTTTTGATATTCGTGGTGGTAAATTAGGTCGATATACATTAGATACTGCACCAATTAGTTTGGAAGGTGTATAAAATGACTGAAAAATATACGATTAGTCAAATTAAAGAATTACTAAGTTCCATTCATTCGATGGAAGATCCCATGTTTCAACAATTAAGTTTAGATATGAGAAAAGGAGTGCAAACAGCTCTCAAATCATGTCAAAAACGAATTGAAAAAGAACAAAAACGTGCAGAACATTTTATTGAAATGCAATATTATGAGCGTTTAGCATACAAAGAAGGAGCTAGTTTTATTGCTGGTGTAGATGAAGTGGGACGTGGTCCATTAGCAGGGCCTGTTGTAGCTGCAGCGGTTATTTTACCGAAAAATATTGAAGATTTAGGGTTTGATGATTCTAAAAAATTATCAGCTTCTAAACGAGAAGAAATTTATCGACTCATTCAAGAAAAAGCGATTGCGATTGGAATCGGAATTGTGGATGCGGATATTATTGACCAAGTGAACATTTACCAAGCCAGTCGTTTAGCGATGCAACAAGCAGTTAGTGAATTAAAGATTCAACCGGATTATTTATTAATTGATGCAATGAAAATTGATGTGAATACACCGCAAATTGGCATTATTAAAGGTGATGCAAAGAGTATATCGATTGCAGCAGCAAGCATTGTCGCCAAGCAAGTGCGTGATCAAATGATGCAAGAATTTGATGAATTATATCCTGGCTATGATTTTTCTAATAATGCGGGTTATGGAACTCCAAAACACTTGGAAGGATTAAAAACAAAAGGAATTTGTCCAATTCATCGTAAAACTTTTGCTCCAATTAAAGATTATTTAGAATAAAAAATATTTTTAGCCTTTTTTTTCGTATATAACAAGTAGAGATGTTATTTCGAGAAAGAAGGTTATTTTTATGGAATGGACAAGGCGCACATTAATGATTGCTCTTGCAATGAGAGATAAGGGAAGCAGTCAACAAAGATGGGAGTTGTATCAACGTTTATGTCAAAATGAATGGACAGAGGGAAAATTTACATTAGAAGCGATTCACCAGGAGTTAAGTTTAGAAGAGCTTGAATGGCTTAGAAATACTGATTTTACTAGTTTAGAATTACAGTATCGAAAAGAAAATATTCATTTTTTAATGTACGAAGACGTTCTATATCCACAACGTTTAAAAGAAATTTATTTACCACCAGTTGTGTTATTTTATAAAGGACGACTGGAGTTATTTAATCGTTTATCGGTAGGAATTGTTGGAACAAGAAATCATACTCCATATAGCAAAGAAGCACTAGAATATTTACTACCGGATATCCTTGAAAGAAAAGTATCAATTATTAGTGGACTAGCTAGAGGCGTAGATAGTTTAGCACACCAACTTACATTAGATTTAAAAGGAGAAACGATTGCGGTTATTGGAAATGGGATTAATATTTCCTATCCGAAGGAGAATAAAGCTTTGTATGATGCAATTGGGAGAAAAGGGTTGATACTGTCAGAATATCCATTAGATAGTCCACCTTTAAAATTTCATTTTCCTTATCGAAATCGAATTATTGCAGGATTAAGTCATGGATTATGTGTAATCGAGGCTAAATTGCATAGTGGAAGTTTAATTACCGCTAATGTAGCTTTAAGTGAAAATCGTCAAGTATTTGCACTACCAGGAAACATAATAAGTGAATATTCTAAAGGGACGAATGAGTTGATTACTGCTGGAGCATTTCCGATTCGGAATGCGAATGATATTTTAGAATCTCTCCATTATTTCCCATAAAATTCTTAATCATATAGTTTTTTGATTTGACAAACAAACTTTCGTTCGCTATGATGAATAACGATTATTGAAAACAAGCATATACTTCTGTGAAGGGAGTTTCGATATGGTTAAGAAAAACTTGGTGATCGTCGAATCACCAACAAAAGCGAAAACAATTGAAAGATATTTAGGAAAAAATTTTAAAGTAGTGGCTAGTAAAGGTCACTTACGTGATTTACCAAAAAGTAAAATGGGAATCGATATCGAGAATAATTATGAACCTCATTATATTTCTATTCGTGGGAAAGGGGATTTAATCAAATCCTTGAAAAAAGAAGCGAGTAAAGCCGATGCTGTTTACCTTGCAAGTGACCCGGATAGAGAAGGGGAAGCTATTTCATGGCATTTAGCGCATTTATTAGGATTAGATACGACTAAACCGATTCGTGTAGAATTTAATGAGATTACAAAGGATGCTGTAAAAGAAGCCTTTAAAAATCCAAGAAATTTAGATATGGATTTAGTTGATGCACAACAAGCTCGACGTATTTTAGACCGATTAGTAGGATATACAATTTCTCCAATTTTATGGAAAAAAGTTAAAAAAGGCTTAAGTGCAGGTCGTGTACAAAGTATTGCTGTAAAATTAATTATCGATCGAGAAAGAGAAATTCAATCTTTTGTCCCAGAAGAATATTGGACTTTAGATGCGACTTTCCAAAAATCAACAAAGAAATTTTCAGCTAGTTATTATGGAACAACTACTGAAAAAGTTGAATTAAAATCTCAAGATGAAGTGAATCAAGTCTTGAAACAAATTGATGAGAAATCACCATTTACCGTTCAAAAAGTTACGAAAAAAGAAAGAAGAAGAAATCCTGCTGCACCATTTACAACAAGTAGCTTGCAACAAGATGCTTCAAATAAATTAAACTTTAGAACTCGTAAAACAATGATGGTCGCTCAACAATTATATGAGGGTGTTTCATTAGGAAGACAAGGCTCAGTCGGTTTAATTACGTATATGCGTACAGACTCAACTCGTGTTTCTCAAACGGCTAAAGACGAAGCAAAATCTTATATTTTATCTGAGTATGGTAGTGAGTATTCAAACTCAACACGTTCAACAAAAGTATCTGAAGGAGCTCAAGATGCTCACGAAGCGATTCGTCCTTCATCTGTTATGAGAACGCCTGATTCGATTGCATCTTACTTAACAAAAGATCAATTAAAACTGTATACATTAATTTGGTCTAGATTTGTGGCTAGCCAAATGTCTGCAGCTGTTTATGATACGGTTCAAGTTGAATTAGAGCAAAATCAACAAGTATTCAAGGCAAATGGTTCTACTATTAAATTTGCAGGTTATCAAAAAGTATATCAAGATAATGCAGATTCAAAAAAATCAAATGTTTTACCTGAATTAGTTGAGGGAGACACAGTATCTGTACAAAAATTAAATCCAGAACAACACTTTACTCAACCGCCTGCAAGATATTCAGAAGCAACTTTAATTAAAACATTAGAAGAAATTGGTGTTGGACGCCCTTCGACTTATGCTCCAACAATTGAAACGATTCAAAAACGTTATTATGTTAAATTAGTAGCGAAACGTTTCGAACCAACTGAATTAGGAGAAATTGTTCATCAAATGATTAATAATTATTTCCCGAATATTGTTGATACTCATTTTACTGCTGAAATGGAATCTGAATTAGACCAAATTGAAGCAGGAAAACAAGAGTGGGTTCAAGTCATTGATCGATTCTATCAACCGTTTAAAGCTGAAGTGGATAAAGCGGAAATTCAAATTGAGAAAGTCCAAATTAAAGATGAACCTGCAGGTTTCGACTGTGAAGTTTGTGGAAGCCCAATGGTTATAAAATTAGGACGTTTTGGTAAATTCTATGCATGTAGTAATTTCCCTGATTGTCGTCATACTGCAGCTATTGTAAAAGAAATTGGTGTAACGTGTCCGCATTGTCATCAAGGGCATGTAATCGAGAGAAAATCGAAGAAGAATCGTTTATTCTATGGTTGTGATCGTTATCCTGAATGTGAATTTGTATCATGGGATAAACCTGTAGGAAGAGAATGTCCGAAATGTTCTCACTATCTTGTAGAAAAGAAAGTGAAAAGTGGCAAACAAATTGTATGTAGCCAATGCGATTATAAAGAAGAAATTCAAAAATGATGAAGAAGAAGCCGCAAGGCTTCTTTTTTATGTGTTTTATGAAAAAAACGGAAAAAGAAATTTTATTACAGGTAAATTTGAGACCAAGGCTCAAATTTAAGCTATGAGACACCGCAGGTGTCTGCTAGCGTCCTTTGCAACAAAGGAGATTTCTTTTGTAGTGAAAATTGTTTGGAAAATTTTGACAATTTAGTTGTCAGTTGTTAGAAACTATGCTACAGTTTTATATGGAGAAAGGATGTTGTTAAATGGAAGAACAATTTCATGCATTTATTCAATATTTAAAAGTCGAAAGAAGATATTCGATGAAAACAGTCGAAGCCTATCAACGAGATATTGAACAATTTTTGATCTTTTTAAGAGAAATTCCATTAACACAATTATCAGAAGTTACAGTAGTGGATGTACGAATTTATCTTGGAAAATTACATCAACAACAATATAACCGTTCCAGTATATCACGTTTCTTATCAAGTCTTCGTTCGTTCTATCAATACTTATTAGAACACGATCTTGTTGAAGAAAATCCATTTGCGAGCATTTCATATAAAAAAGGACAAAAACGACTTCCTGATTTTTTTTATGAAGATGAGATGGAAAAATTTATTGATTCCATTGATGGAAATCAGCCTTTAGACCAACGTAATCGTGCATTAATTGAAGTATTATATGCTACAGGGATGCGAGTGAGTGAATTAACTGAATTAACTTTACAGCAATTATATTTAAAAAATGGTGTTATTTTGGTCATTGGGAAAGGTTCAAAAGAACGTTATGTTCCAATCGGAGATTTTGCTACTGAAGCTTTACAACTTTATTTAGAAGAAAGCCGAACTTCTTTAATGACCCAATATAAAAAAGAACATGCTTCTGTATTCGTGAATCATCTAGGCGATCCGATAACAACGACAGGTGTTCGCTATATTTTAAATCAATTATTACAAGAAAGTGGATTACAATTGAAAATTCATCCGCATATGTTGCGACATACTTTTGCGACTCATTTATTAAATAATGGAGCAGATATGAAGACTGTTCAAGAATTATTAGGACACGTTAGTTTAAGTTCTACTCAAATTTATACACATGTCACAAAAGATGCATTGCAACAAAATTATCAATTATATTTTCCAAGAGCAAAACAAGAGGAAGATACTTTTGATGCATCCAAATTTAACCATAAACCATAGGAGGGTTTAAAATGACAACAATATGTGCCGTTAAAAAAGGAAATCAATCTGCAATTGCAGGTGACGGTCAAATTACAATGGGCGAGAGAATTATTATGAAAGGCAGCGCTAGAAAAATCAGACATATTTTCGGTGGAGAAGTCGTCGTTGGTTTTGCTGGTGGGGTTGCAGATGCGATTACTTTAGAAGAAATGTTTGAAGATCAATTAAAGCAATTTAAAGGGAATTTGCAACGTGCAGCTATTGAACTAGCAAAACAATGGAGAACTGACCGTACCTTACAAAAATTAGAAGCGATGCTGATTGTAATGAATAAAGATCAATTATTATTAGTTTCAGGTACTGGTGAAGTGATTGAACCAGATGATGGGATTTTAACGATTGGTTCAGGTGGGAACTTTGCATTATCAGCTGCTAGAGCTTTATTACGTTTTGGGGATGAAAATTTAAGCGCAGAAGATATTGCAAGAGAAAGTTTAAAAGTTGCTTCAGAAATTGATGTGTATACAAATGATGCAATTATTACAGAAGTAGTATAGGAGACGGGAAAATGAATTCAAAAATTAGTAAGACACCTAGAGAGGTCGTACAAGAATTAGACCAATTTATTGTAGGTCAAGCTAGTGCAAAACGTGCTTTAGCAGTTGCTCTACGTAATCGTTATCGTCGATTATTATTAGATGAAGAAATGCAAAAAG
This sequence comes from uncultured Granulicatella sp., assembly GCA_937891475.1. Next base: position 12,374 of record CALATC010000037.1, read on the forward strand.
AAGTGACGCCTAAAAACTTATTAATGATTGGACCAACTGGTGTAGGGAAAACAGAATTAGCGAGACGTTTAGCTAAATTAGTCGATGCTCCATTTGTTAAAGTAGAAGCCACTAAATTTACAGAAGTGGGTTATGTCGGTCGTGATGTAGAATCGATGGTTCGTGACTTAGTTGAAAATGCGATTAGTATTGTTCAGAAACAAAAACAAGAAGATGTACGTCCACAAGCTTATGATAAGGCTGTACGTAAATTAGCAAAAATTTTAAAACCTGGTATCATGAAAAAAGTGGCAAATCCTCAACAAGATTCTCTAATGAATTTATTCCAATCAATGGGCTTACCAAAAACAGACCTACCACAAGAGGAAAAAGAAGAAGTAACAGAGGAAATTGCTGCATCAAGACGTGAAATTGAGCAACAATTGAGAAATGGTTTATTAAAAAATCAAGAAGTAACGATTGAAGTAGAAGAAAAACCATTACGTATGGCTGGCAATTCAAATGGAATGGAGCAAATGATGCAAATTCAATCCATGTTAGACCAAATGACACCTAAAAAACGTTCAAAACGTACAGTTAGTGTAGAAGAAGCTTTAGATATTTTAACCGAACAAGAAGCAGATCAATTAGTGAATAAAGATGATGTACATGCAGAAGCATTAAAATTAGCAGAAACATCAGGAATTATTTTTATTGATGAGATTGATAAAATTGCTGCAAAAGGACATAATGGCGGGGAAGTTTCTAGAGAAGGGGTTCAAAGAGACATTTTACCTATCGTAGAAGGTAGCCAAGTTCAAACAAAATATGGTGCCATTCAAACAGATCATATTTTATTTATTGCTTCTGGAGCTTTCCATGTTGCTAAACCTAGTGATTTAATGCCTGAATTACAAGGTCGTTTCCCAATTCGTGTGGAATTACAAGATTTATCAAAAGAAGATTTCGAACGTATTTTAACAGAACCTAAAAATGCTCTATTAAAACAATATAAAGCATTATTGGCTACTGAAAATGTTGAAGTTATCTTTACAAAAGAAGCTGTCTCAGCACTTGCTAGAACAGCATTTGAAGTAAATAGTAATATGGAAAATATTGGCGCAAGAAGATTGCATACTATTCTAGAAACATTATTAGAAGAATTATTATTTGAAGCTCCTCAAATGCAAATGGGAAGTATTCAAATTACTGAGCAATATGTGGAATCCAAATTAAATACGATTACAGCTGATCGTGATTTAAGTCGTTATATTTTATAGGAAGGAGAGAGAGCATTGCAACAAGTACTTAAAGATTTAAGAAAAATCAATACGGTTTTACAATATGATAATTTATGGACATTAGATGAAAAAGCCGATTTACCATTTAATACTTTAAGTGGTGTATTAGGAACTCTATTGAAAGTGGATTTATTTATTGCATCGCCAGAAGGTAGAATTTTAGGGGTTCATGATCAATTTAAGTTAAATAATGCTCGGATGCATGAATATGTTTCAACAAGACAATTTCCTGATTTTTATATGAACGCTTTGAATTCTATAGAAACAAATTTAGAAAATATATCAGTAGATGCTGAATTAACGATTTTTCCCGTGGAATTAAAACAGGAATATCTTGAAGCAAAAACAACAATTATTCCGATTTATGCTTCTGGGAACCGTTTAGGATTTGTTGTGATGGGAAAAGCTAAAGAGTCATTTTCAGCGGGGGATTTGATTTTAGCAGAGCATGCTGCAACTGTTATTGGAACAGAATTATTGCACTGGCAAACAAAACGAATTGAACAAGAAAACCGAGAAAAACAAAATGTCCATTTAGCTTTAAAATCTCTTTCTTATAGCGAAATTGAAGCCATTAAAATTATTTTATCATTATTTGATGGGATTGAATTACGATTTACTGCATTAAAAATTGCCAAAGAATTTGATATTACACGTACGGTAATTGTAAATGCGATTCGTAAACTAGAATCTGCGGGAGTACTTGAGAGTAGAAGTTTAGGAACAAAAGGAACATTTTTACGAATCAAGAACCAACACATTCACCAAGCATTGAATGCTGAACTAGCTAATTTATAGATAAAAAAAGAATAATCTACTCCTTTCAGTAGGTTATTCTTTTTGTTAGTAAATTCAGAACTTGTAGTAAAAAATGCAAATTTTGTAAAAAAGATAGGAAGAAAAATTTTTTGTAGTGAAATTACAAGAGACTCGAAGAGGCTACTGGCGACCTCACAAACAAAAAATATTTTTCTTCCTATCTTTTCTTCCATTTAAAAATATCAACTTTAGCTTCTGTGCCATTTAATATTCTTTGAATATTTGTGCGGTGTCGATAAATGATAAAGATATCTGCAAGTAATGCTATTGTTGTCAGAACCATATCTTGAAAATATAGAGATAAAAGAACACCAATTGAAATCGTAAGCATACTTGTAAAACTTACCATTTTTGAAATCGCTAAAGTCAAAATAAAGATTCCTAAACCAATTAGAAATAATACAGGTTGATACGCTAATATAACTCCAGCAAAAGTCGCAACAGCTTTGCCACCCTTAAAATTTGCAAATAATGGATACGTATGACCCATTACAGCAAATAATGCAATAATGAGAGGGGAAATCCCGTGTAAATCCATTTGCTTTAATAGAAGAACACTAATCGAACCTTTTAAAAGATCCATTAATAAAACAATCGTTCCTGCCTTTTTACCAAGAATTCTAAAAGAATTCGTAGCCCCTAAATTTCCACTTCCGTGTTGTCTAATATCAATTTGAAAAAACTTACGTCCAATCCATAATCCAGAAGGAATGGATCCTAATAAGTATGCCATCGTAGCACCTAAAAAAATGGATAGCATAGATATGTCTTTCTCCTTTATTCGTTAAATTTAAATTATACTTATTGATTATAGCATATTTTAAAAAAATTAGTATGTTTTTAAAGGGAGTTAGGAAGAATTCTTGCAATATTTGAAAAATTAAGTATGATAGAGTAGATATGTTTTATAAATAGGAAGAAGGAGAGTCGTGAATGAGTAAAGTCACTAACCAATATAATGATGATTCAATTCAAGTATTAGAAGGCTTAGAAGCCGTTCGAAAACGTCCAGGGATGTATATCGGTTCAACTGACCATCGTGGATTGCATCATCTTGCATATGAAATTGTTGATAATGCAGTCGATGAAGCCTTATCTGGATATGCAAGTAAGATTGATGTCACAATTCATAAAGATGGTTCACTATCTGTTAGAGATAATGGACGTGGAATGCCAACCGGAAAACATGCTTCAGGAATTCCAACCATTCAAGTCATTTTTACCGTTTTACATGCTGGTGGTAAATTTGGACAAGGTGGATATAAAACTTCTGGAGGACTTCATGGGGTAGGAGCCAGTGTTGTAAATGCCTTATCTGATTGGTTAGAAGTAGAAGTATTACGTGATGGTGTATTATATACTCAAACATTTAAAACAGGTGGAGAAAAAGTTAGTTCCATTAAAAAAGAAAAAACAAATCGTAAAGGTTCTGGGACAACAGTTCGTTTCTTACCAAGCAAACATATTTTTTCAACTATCGTTTGGTCTTATGAAACTTTAGCGGAACGTTTACGCGAATCTGCCTTTTTATTAAAAGGATTAACGATTACATTAACGGATGAAAGAACGGATACAAGTGATGTATTTTGTTATGAAGAAGGTATTCGTAATTTTATTCAATATTTAAATGAAGAAAAAGATACTTTATCTCCAATTGTAGATTTCAATAGTACGATTGATGGAGTAGAAACAGAATTTGCCTTCCAATATAATGATGGCTATTCTGAAACGATTTTATCATTTGTTAATAATGTCCGTACAAAAGATGGTGGTACTCACGAAGTTGGAATGAAAACTGCCTTAACAAAAGCTTTTAATGAATATGCTCGTAAAGTGGGTCTATTAAAAGAAAAAGATAAAAATCTAGAAGGTAGTGACGTTCGTGAAGGATTAACAGCGATTGTTTCTTTACGTGTTCCGGAAGAGATTTTACAATTTGAAGGACAAACGAAGGATAAATTAGGAACTCCTGCTGCAAGAAGTATTGTTGATAATACGATTTTTGAACAATTAGGAATCTTTTTAACAGAAAATGGTGAAATCGCTCAAGAATTAATTCGTAAAGCTCTAAAAGCAAGAGAAGCACGTGAAGCGAGTCGTAAAGCAAGAGAAGAGAGCCGTAATGGTAAAAAAGGAAAGAAAAAAGAAACTCTTCTATCTGGTAAATTAACACCTGCTCAAGGGAAAAATCCTAAAAAGAATGAGCTTTACTTGGTAGAGGGAGATTCTGCGGGTGGTTCAGCGAAACAAGGACGTGACCGTAAATTCCAAGCAATCTTACCATTACGAGGTAAAGTTATTAATACGGAGAAAGCTTCTTTATCTGATATTTTAAAAAATGAAGAAATTAATACAATCATTTATACTATCGGTGCTGGAGTAGGGAATGACTTTAATATTGAAGATTGTAATTACGATAAAATTGTCATTATGACCGATGCCGATACCGATGGAGCTCATATTCAAGTATTACTATTAACATTCTTCTATCGTTATATGAAGCCATTAATCGAGGCAGGAAAAGTCTATTTAGCTTTACCACCATTGTTTAAGATTTCAAAAGGTACTGGTAAGAAACAAGTTGTAGAATATGCTTGGACTGAAAAAGAATTAGAAGAAAAAATTAAAAAAGTTGGTAAAGGTTACTTATTACAACGTTATAAAGGTCTTGGGGAAATGAATGCAGACCAATTATGGGAAACAACGATGAACCCTGAGACTAGAACATTGATTCGTGTTGTTATTGATGATAAAGCTCAAGCTGAACGTCGTGTAAGTACATTAATGGGGAATAAAGTTGAGCCACGTAGAAAATGGATTGAAAGTCATGTGGAATTTAGCTTAGAAGATGGAAAGAGTATTTTAGAAACAGAAGGGCATTTAACAGTGAATGAACAACCAAAAGTTTCTAAAACAAAAAAAGAAGAAATAAATTCTCCATCATCTGTTGAACAATTATCACTATTAATGGAGGAGGAATAATATGAGCATGCAGCAAGATATCCAAGAGTTAAATCTTGAAGATGTAATGGGCGATCGCTTTGGACGTTATTCCAAATATATTATTCAAGATCGTGCCTTACCAGATATTCGTGATGGATTAAAACCTGTACAAAGACGTATTTTATATGCGATGTTTGTAGAAGGAAATACGAGTGAAAAACAATTTAGAAAATCTGCTAAAACTGTTGGTAATGTAATTGGTAATTATCATCCTCACGGGGATTCATCGGTTTATGAAGCGATGGTTCGTTTAAGTCAGGATTGGAAATTAAGAGATGTTTTAGTAGAAATGCATGGGAATAACGGTAGTATGGATGGAGACCCAGCTGCAGCTATGCGTTATACGGAAGCTCGTTTATCAAAAATTTCTGAAGAATTATTACGTGATTTAGACAAAAAAACGGTTGATTTTGTATTAAACTTTGATGATACAGAAGAAGAACCAACAGTTTTACCAGCTCGATTCCCGAATTTATTAGTCAATGGTGCTACCGGGATTTCTGCTGGTTATGCAACTGAAATTCCAACACATAATTTAGGTGAAGTCATTGATGCAACGATTCATACCATTGATCACCCTAAAGCAACGGTTAAGGAATTAATGCAATTTGTAAAGGGTCCAGATTTTCCAACGGGAGCAATCATTCAAGGAATTGATGAATTAGAACAAGCGTATGAAACCGGTAAAGGTAAAGTAGTGGTTCGTTCTAAAACATCCATTGAAGCCATTAAAGGTGGAAAGAGTCAAATTGTTGTCACTGAAATTCCTTATGAAGTAAATAAGGCATTATTAGTGAAGAAAATTGATGAGATTCGTTTAAATAAAAAAATTGAAGGGATTGCCGAAGTACGAGACGAATCAGACCGTACTGGATTACAAATTGTCATTGAGTTGAAAAAAGAAGCAAATGCAGAAGGAATTTTAAATTATTTATTAAAAAATACTGAGCTTCAAATTAATTATAATTTCAATATGGTTGCGATTGATGCTAGACGTCCAATGCAAGTTGGGTTAAAGAAAATACTCGATTCTTATATTGCTCATCAAAAAGAAGTTATTACAAAAAGAACTCAATTTGACTTAAATAAAGCGCAAGATCGTTTGCATATTGTAGATGGTTTAATGAAAGCTTTATCGATTTTAGACGAAGTGATTGCATTAATTCGTAATAGTAATGATAAAAAAGATGCAAAAGAAAAATTAGTAGAAACTTATGATTTTACAATGACACAAGCAGAAGCAATCGTTAGCTTGCAATTATATCGTTTAACGAATACAGATATTACAATTTTACAAGAAGAAAAATTAGACTTAAATGAACGTGTTGCGACTTTAACAAGTATTTTGAAATCAGAAAAAACTTTATTACAAGTTATGAAACAAGAATTACGTGAATTAAAGAAAAAATATGCGACACCTCGTTTAACAGAAATTCAAGCGGAAATTAAAGAAATTAAAATTGAAACAGAGATTTTAATTCCAGAAGAAGAAGTGTATGTAGTAGCTACAAAACAAGGCTATTACAAACGAGTTAGTCCGCGTTCCTTTGCTTCGAGTGCTCCTGAAGAGAATGGATTGCGTGAAGGGGACGAAGTCTTACTTGTTCAAAAAGTATCGACTTTAGATAGTTTAGTGTTATTTACGTCTAAAGGGAATTATTTACATCTACCAGTTCATGAAATTCCTGAAGCAAAATGGAAAGATGTGGGGCATCATTTAAGTCAATCCATTTCTTTAGCGACTAACGAAATTATTTTAGCCGGAATGGTGAAAGAAAAAGATAGTAATGATGTTTATCAAGACTGGACAGTTGTATTCTTTACAAAAGAAGGACTTGTGAAACAAACTGCGCTGAATGAATTTAATACGTATCGAGGCTATAAAACTCGTACAAGTAATGCCATTAAATTAAAAACTGCAACGGATGAAGTAGTAGCTATTGAGCTAGTTCCAAATCAAGAGCAAGAAATTTTTATTGTGACTCATTGTGGTTTTGGCTTACGTTATGAATTAAGTGAAGTTCCTGTTGTAGGTACTGTTGCTAGTGGAGTTAAGGCGATTAATTTAAGAAAAGACGATTTTGTTGCTGGAGCAATGGTTTATAGTCCAGAACATAAAGTTGTTTCAGCCTTTTTAGCGACTCAACGTGGAGCGGTGAAACGCTTCAATGTTTTAGAAGTTTCTATGCTTACAAGAGCTAAGAGAGGATTAATGGTCTTACGAGAATTGAAGAATAATCCTCACCGTGTTGTTTATTTAGATGGAAATATTTCTTCAAAACAAGAATATATTATTGTTTCGACAAATGGAGAAATGAAAGAGATTCGTCCAATGGATTTAAGTTTAGTCGATCGTACAAGTAATGGTTCAGCATTGTTAAATGATGCAGATGGAGTTACGAAGACAGTATTGAAAAAATTTGTTTATAGTCTTTAATAGACTTTCTTAGATAGTAGTATTACTTGCCATATAAAAAACGACAGAACCTTAAATGATTCTGTCGTTTTTATTTGTCTTAAAAATCAATTTCTGTTGAATATTGACTGGCTGCATTCCATAGTAAGTATTCTTTAATACCAGCTTCTTTTAAAGCTCTAATTTCTTGGCTAATAACATCAGCTGTGTACAATTGGAAGTTTCCTTCACCTAAATAGTCAGCTGTAAAAGCTTGTATCCAAGGTCTTGAAGTAGGCGATGGATTTAAATCTTTCACATATCCATTTTCAATTTTCATATATTGAGTCACAATATCATATGGTTGCTTATCTGGATCTTTTACACCAAAAGCTCCATTTACCCAGTGACTTGGGAAAATCATTGGAGAAATAACATCTACATGATCTGCAATATTCGTGAATTTTTGTCCGATACCACCAATTTTAGAAGCAGTAATCGCGTGCGCTAAAATATCAGCCGAAAGGTGAACCCCATACGGTTTTAATTTTTCACGAACAAATGAGACGAAATCAGTAACTGCAGCGATACGTGCTTCATCCATATCAGTATAATCACTATAATCACCTAAATCGTAATCTAAGTATTTTTCTACTAATTCAAATCCAAGAGGGAAACGAACATAGTCTAATTGAATATCTTTAAATCCAGCTTTAGCAGCACCTACTGCAATTTCAGCAATGTATTCCCAATTTTCTTTTAAGAAAGGATTTAGGAAAGATTCACCTTCATCATTTTCCCAAACAGTTCCCGCTAGAGTACGGAAGGTTAAATCTGGATTTTGATAAGGAACTAAGTGGTCCCCAAAACTTACGATTCGAGCAATTGGATAAATTTGATGTTTTTCCAAAGTTTTCAGTAATTGTTTTGTGTCTGTAATTTCATTAACAGTATTGTTTTGGATTGTTTGATTATTAGTTTCTAATGGCATAGTTATTTTACCATAACCATCTCGGACATCCACGACAACAGCATTAATGTCTGTTTTGTCTACGTAACGAACTATTCTATCTAGTTCTTCACCTTTCGCTCTAAAAGCTTGAACATAAATTCCTTTTACACCTTCTTTAGGGTATGGAATATTAATACCAGAATCATAACTACTAGTTGTAGGGAAGTTTACAGGAACTTTTAATAAGCTAGAGGTTCTTAATGTTAATTTTTGTGTTACTTCTTCTTCAGCATGAACAGATTGAAAGAGTAGAACAACTATTCCTAGAAGAAGGACACGCATGATTCTGTTGACTGTTTTCATCAGCATCTTACTCCTTTCTAGCATTCAAACGAGCTTTTAAAATACGGATTGGTTTATCAATTGCTGAAAGAGGATCATTAATTTCTTCTAAAATATTTTGACGTTCCAATGCCGCTTCGTTTAATTCTTTAATTTTATCTTTCAAATCATCTTTTGATAATTTGTTTCCAGATATTTCAACAAAGAATTTTTGCTCATTATTCAATTGTTCTTCAGATTTTTTAATATAATCTGTTATACTGTCGACAATTTTTTGCAAGTTTGAACTTACAATTTTTATTTCAACACTTGGCAAGTCTTTGTCTTGTAAATTACTAAGGTGAGACGCATCATCACGAATCACTTTTAATGTTTTAGTAATTTGTTTTTGAATATCTTTTCTTTGTTGAAGATTATCAAAAACTTTACCTTTTTTCTTAGCGTAATTTGCTAGAGTCGAATCATCAGCGATATCATCTTCCCAATCACTTTGCAAATTGGCTTCAAAAGTTTGGATGTTGTTTAAATGATCAACAACCACAGGTAAGGTATCTTGTACTTCTTGAACAGTTTTTTCAGCACTCTTCTTTGTATTAGAGCAGGCTGCAAATACTAGCAAACTTGCACTAATCAAGAATACCTTCGTTGCAATTTTTTTCATAACGCACTCCTTACTTTGAGGCTGCATTCTTATAGAATGCGCGCATCTTAATTTATAGACACACAAATTACTTTGTCATTATACAGTTTTTTTGTGAAATATACAAATTATTAACCGATTTGATAGGTTTTTCATGTGAAAATGGGGCAAAAATAGGTGAAATTTGGTAAAAAATGAATTTTCTAAAGTAGATTTTGAAAGTTTTAATGGTTCTATTCTCATGTTTGACGAAGAATAGTAGAATAGGTACAATAGAGCTATTGAGAGTAGAAAGAGGTATTTTATGATTATTTATTTAGTTTTAAGTTTATTATTAATTGCAGCAGACCAAGTAATGAAAATGTGGATTGTTTCTAATTTTGCATTACATACAGGACAAGAATTATTACCAGGTGTTGTGAAGTTATTTTATATTCAAAATACTGGTGCAGCATGGGGAATTTTAGCAGGACAACAATTTGTTTTCTATATTATTACAGCTTTTGGAGTTTCTGCTATTTTATACTTGATGTTTCAAGAAAGAGGAAAATCAAAATTTGCATTAACAACGTATAGTTTGTTATTAGCTGGAGCATTAGGAAATTTTATTGACCGTGTTCGATTAGGATTTGTTGTAGATATGTTTCAACTTGAATTTATCGATTTCCCAATTTTTAATATTGCAGATATTTGTTTAACTGTTGGGGTAGCGGCATTATTTTTATATATTTTAATTGTCGAAAGAAAGAAGGAAAAAAGTGGAAAATAAGATTATTGAATTAACACTATCATTAGAAAAAAGCGAAAGACTCGATAAAATTTTAACAAAAGAATTATCTCATACACGTTCAGTCATTCAACAATGGTTAAAATCAGGATTTGTATCTGTTAATGGGGAAGTAGTCAAAGCTAACTACAAAGCAAAAGATGGAGACCATGTTACGATTCAAATTGAAGAAGAGGAAGAATTAACGGTTCTTGCAGAAAATATTCCATTAGAAATTGTTTATGAAGATGAACATTTATTAGTGATTAATAAACCAAGTGGAATGGTTGTACATCCTTCAAAAGGACATTCAACTGGTACATTAGTGAATGCATTACTGTATCACGTGGATCAATTATCCAAGGGTTCTGAAACATATCGTCCAGGAATTGTGCATCGAATTGACAAAGATACATCCGGATTATTAGTAGTCGCAAAAACGCCACAAGCTCATGTTGGCTTATCGAATCAATTAATGGATCACTCTATGACTCGTAGTTATGTTGCAATTGTGGATGGAAGCTTTGAGCATATTACTGGTACAGTGGATGCACCATTAGCTAGAGATCCACATAATCGTCTAAAACGTTGTGTTCAAAAAGAAGGAAAACAAGCGATTACTCATTTCACAGTCATTCAAGCTTTAAAAGACACAAGTGTTTTACGATTAAATTTAGAAACGGGAAGAACGCATCAAATTCGTGCTCATATGGAATTCATTCATCACCCAATTTTAAATGATCCAATGTATCATCCAAATGGAAAAAATGCTACAGAATTTGGTCAATATTTACATGCTGAAACTTTAGGATTTGTACATCCAATCACTCAAGAAAAACTTTATTTTGAAAGTCCATTACCAAAAGAATTTGAAGAAATGATTCAAGAATTACAGTAGAGGAGTATGGATATGTCAGAAATATTCTTATTAGATGAAGCAACGATGAATCGATCAATGACGAGAATTTCTTATGAGATTATTGAACAATACAAGTCAGTTGATGATTTAGTACTTGTTGGAATTAAAACTAGAGGAGTTCATATTGCTAAACGACTTCAAAAGAAAATCGAATCGATTGAAAATCAACCAGTATTACTAGGTGAAATTGACATTACTTTATATAGAGATGATCGCCACGAACCAGATCCAACGGTAGATCCAATTATTAATGGAACGAATATTCCTTTTTCATTAAATGGAAAAAATGTCGTTATAGTAGATGATGTCATCTTTACTGGTAGAACGGTACGATCTGCATTAAATGCTTTAATGGAATATGGTAGACCAAAAACGATTAGTTTAGCAGTCTTAATTGATAGAGGACATCGTGAATTACCGATTCGTCCGGACTATGTAGGAAAAAACATTCCAACATCAAAAAAAGAGGAAATTTTAGTGAAATTACATGAAGTTGACGATGAGGAATGTGTTACTTTAAAAAAAGTATAAGGAATGTATCAAAATAGTTGCATTCTAATTCATATTAGTGTAATATAACTAACGGTATAAAAACCATATTTCACACCTAATTGGATGATAAGGGTGGTGCTTAGGAATAAGTACCCTTGTCGATGAAAATTGGGGAGGAAAAATAAAACCAAAATTGGAGGAAAACAAAAATGGCAGTTATTTCAATGAAACAATTGTTAGAAGCT
>CALATC010000038.1 GCA_937891475.1 uncultured Granulicatella sp.
CAATCGGACACTGGGGAACAATCGCAGGACAAAACTTTATTTACGCACACTTAAATCGTGCGATTAACAAATATGACTTAGATATGTTCTACATTGAAGGTCCTGGACATGGTGGACAAGTAATGGTATCTAACTCTTACTTAGACGGTTCATATACTGAATTATATCCAAATATTACGCAAGATGAAGCTGGCTTCAAACAATTGTGTAAAATTTTCTCATTCCCAGGAGGAATTGCATCACATGCTGCTCCTGAAACTCCTGGTTCTATTCACGAAGGTGGAGAATTAGGTTACTCATTATCTCACGCAACAGGTGCTATCTTAGATAACCCTAACGTAATTGCTGCTGCCGTTATCGGAGATGGAGAAGCAGAAACAGGCCCATTAGCAGCTGGTTGGTTCTCAAACACATTCATCAACCCTGTAAATGATGGTGCTGTACTTCCAATTCTTTACTTAAACGGTGGTAAAATCCACAACCCAACAATTTTAGCTCGTCGTACTGATGAAGAATTAACTCAATTCTTTAACGGTTTAGGATGGGATGCAATTTTCGTTGAAGGAACTGATCCTGAAAAAGTTCACCCATTAATGGCTGAAAAATTAGACGAAGCAATTGAAAAAATTCAAGCAATCCAAAAAGAAGCTCGTGCTAAAAAAGCTGAAGAAGCAACAATGCCTCATTGGCCAGTATTAGTAGTACGTACACCAAAAGGATGGACTGGTCCAAAAGAATGGAACAGCGAACCAATCGAAGGTGGATTCCGTGCTCACCAAGTTCCAATTCCAGTATCAGGTGAATCAATGGAACACATCGATGCATTATTAGACTGGTTGAAATCATACCGTCCAGAAGAATTATTCGATGAAAATGGAAAATTAGTAGAAGAAATTGCTGCTATTTCACCAAAAGGTGACCGTCGTATGAGCATGAACCCAATCACTAATGCTGGGGTTGTAAAACCAATGGAAATTACTGATTGGACGAAACATGCAGTTGATACTTCAACTCCAGGTGCTATCCAAAAACAAGATATGATTGAATTTGGTAAATTTGCAGCTGACTTAGTAAAAGCTAACCCAGAAAACTTCCGTATTTTCGGACCAGATGAAACTAAATCTAACCGTCTAAACGAAGTGTTTAAAGCAACGAACCGTCAATGGGTTGGTCGTCGTGATGAAAGCTATGATGAATGGATTTCACCAGTTGGTCGTGTTATCGATTCACAATTATCAGAACACCAAGCAGAAGGATTCTTAGAAGGTTATGTATTAACAGGTCGTCACGGATTCTTCGCTTCATACGAATCATTCTTACGTGTTGTAGACTCAATGATTACTCAACACTTCAAATGGTTACGTAAATCTAAAACTCACGCTCCATGGCGTAAAA
>CALATC010000039.1 GCA_937891475.1 uncultured Granulicatella sp.
ATGATTATACAAAGCAAGTATTCCAAGCTAAAACAGATCAAGATATTCAATCAGAGTTATCTAACTATTATGATGATACAAAATTTCATGTGGTGGAATCTTATATTTTAAAAAATAAACAGATTTTCATTGAAGTGAATAATCTATCATTAGAAAAACAAACGTATCTGATGGAACAAATTCCAATGAGTTTTTATATTACTCAGTTATTTGCTAATCCTTCAGAATTAAGAAATAGAAGTGATGGACAATCTATTATATACAATGATAATTTATCCCAATTAAAAATGGATCGATCAACAAATGTTATTTCCTATTATCAAAATCGTGTGGATGAGGAACATTTAACTCCAACCGTTCATTTGCAACAATCTTTTGCTCAGATGAAGAAACTAGGTGGATGGAAATTAGGGATGAGTTTCTCAGATTTTGATAGTGATCGAAAAATTGTAGAGTATATGCGTTATGTAAGAACTTATCCAATTCTTTCAAATGCAAAAGAAGGATTATCTCAATTTATTATTACAGCATCAGGAATTGAAAAAATGCGTGTTTCTTCTCTGATTGCGGAAACACCAATTCCTTCTAAAAATGAATCGATTGATTTAATGAGTGGAAAAGACTTAATGGATCAAATTTTAGGAAAAGGAATTGCATTAGATACATTAGAAGATATTCGTTTAGGATATGCTTGGCAATTAAGCCGTGAAAGTAACCAAATTGTTGAGTTTGTCCCAAATTGGTTTATTAAAATAGACCATAAATGGAAAACTCTAGAAGAAGTTTTGTTACCAACATTGGATCAAGGAGGAGATAACGATGGATTTTAGACGATCAACTTTAGTATTAATTATCAGTTTTCTCTTCCTAGATATCTTTTTGTTTGGAACTTTTTGGCAAATGAAAAAAGAAGTGAAAAGCCCTTTAAATACAAGTATTAATGTTATGGAACAAATGAGAACAGATGGCATAACAGTTACGGGAGTAAATACAACGGTGGAGTCACTTCCTATTATTCAAATTAGTCCAACGAATATCGAACATTTAGTACCTACCTTACCTAGTCAAGTTGCTACATATGATAAAGGAGTTATTTCTTCACAATTATTAGCACCAATTCAATTGACATTAGATGCTAATACTACAGCTACAATCGAAAATTTTGCAGAATTAACAACTTATGTAGAGAGTGGTTCTATTATTAATGGAAATCAATATAGATGGTTTAATTATAATCCGACTACACGTAAAGTAATTTATGCGCAACGTGCCAATCAAATTCCAGTCATGGATGGAAGTAGTCAAATTATTTTTACATTAAATGCGAATAATCAAGTGATCAGTTATGAACAGACTTTTGCAGGAAATGTATCAGTGCTTGGGACCAATCGTACTCTAATTACGTCTCAAAAAGCGATGGAAGTATTATACTTAGCTGGGAGAATTCCAACTCGTTCAACAGTTTCAGTTGTTCGATTATCGTATTACAAATCTTTAGCACTAAAAGATTTATCCATTTATTCTCCAGCTTGGTATGTAGAATTTAAACAAGTAGATGGACAAACTCTCGTTCGTCGAGTAGATGCAATTAGAGGTACTGTATTGACGAATGAAGCAACAGAAACGGTGAATACAACAACACCGTAATAGAACTGTAGCTGCAATAGAAAGGAAGACAATATGAGCGAATCAAGTTTTTTAGTGAGTTTACTAACGAGTGGAAGCTCGGGTAATGCAACGTATATTGAAACACCACAAAGAAAAATTTTAGTTGATTGTGGGTTAACTGGGAAAGCCATTGCAGCACAAATGGAAAAAATTGGACGATCAGTGGCAGATATTGATACGATTTTAGTCACGCATGAACATGTAGATCATATTAAAGGGATCGGAGTATTAGCAAGAAAATATGGCATGGATATTTATGCAAATGAGAAAACATGGAAAGCCATGGAAAATAAAAATATCGGTGTGATTAAGCAAGAGCAAAAACATTTATTTGAACCAGGAGTAACAAAAACTTTTGGAGATATTGATGTGATGAGTTTTGCAGTGTCTCATGATGCGGCTTGTCCCCAATTTTACTCATTTCAAAAAGATCAAAAACAATTTGTGATGTTAACTGATACAGGTTATGTTAGCGAGAAATTAAGGAGATTACTATCTAATGCGGATGCTTACTTAATGGAAAGTAATCATGATGTAGATATGCTTCGTATGGGAAATTATGCATGGCATTTAAAACAAAGAATTCTTAGCGATAAAGGGCATTTATCGAATGAAGATGGCGCATTAGCGATGTGTGAAATGCTAGGAGATAAGACAAAGAGAATTTATTTAGGACATTTAAGCCAAGATAACAATTTGAAAGAATTAGCGTATCAAACAGCTGAATCTATTTTATTACAGCACGACTGTGGAATTCATGAAACTTTTGAAGTCTATCATACCGATCCGTATGAACCGACTGAATTGTTTAGAGTTTAATAGAATTTTCAAAAAATAATGGAATTTTTAACAGCTTTATAACGATTTAATTACATTATCTTCAAACTTTTTTCAAAAAGCTAGATTAGTATAAGAGTGTCAAAAGAAAGCAATAAAGAAATTACTAAAGTGAAAAAGGAGGGGATATTCATGACAAATGAATTCCATGAAGAAGTAGAAAACACACAAGAAAATACAGTATTAAATGAAGAAACACAAGAACGTACTCCAGTAGAAAAGAAAAACACTAAGAAGAAAAAAGCTTTTCGTTCAGGTTTTGTTGGAGGAGTAACTGGCGGACTATTAGCCGTTATTATTGGGTTTGGTGCCATGAGTGCAACTGGAACATTAAACCAATTAACTGGAGCAAAATCAACTGCAACAAGTACAACAACTGTGAAAACAAGCCCGACAGCATTATCTAATAAGGGTGCTGGAGATGTTTCAGATGTTGTTTCAAATGTAAAAAATGCAGTCGTATCTGTGATTAATAAACAAAGTTTAAATCAAAATAATTTATTTGGAAGTAATGGACAAAGTCGTCGACAAAATCAAAAAACAGAAGATAGTGATTTAACAACTGCTTCTGAAGGTAGTGGAGTTATTTATAAAGTTGAAAATGGCTATGCTTATATTGTAACGAATAATCATGTTATTTCTGGTTCTCAAGAATTAGAAGTATTAATGGCAGATGGTACTCGTGAAAAAGCAGAATTAATTGGTTCAGATAAATGGACTGACTTAGCTGTATTAAAAATTAAAGCTGATAAAGTGACAACTGTAGCAGAGTTTGCGAATTCTGATGAAGTGAAAGCTGGTCAAACAGCAATTGCGATTGGTTCTCCTTTAGGAACTGAGTTTGCTACAAGTGTAACGCAAGGAATTGTATCTGCAAAAGATCGTTCTGTTCCAACAGACGTAGATGGCGATGGTAAACAAGACTGGGTTGTAAATGCTATTCAAACAGATGCAGCGATTAACCCAGGGAATTCTGGTGGTGCATTAGTCAATGCAGCAGGCCAAGTGATTGGTATCAACTCTATGAAAAT
This sequence comes from uncultured Granulicatella sp., assembly GCA_937891475.1. The sequence goes on from CALATC010000039.1 coordinate 3,537, forward strand.
TAGTAAATCTAGCGTAGAAGGAATTGGATTTGCAATTCCAAGTAATGAGGTAGTCTCTATTATTAATCAATTAGAAAAATCTGGTAAAGTGATTCGTCCAGTATTAGGAATTTCAATGGTAGATTTAACCTCTGTTTCTTCTCAAGGTCGTCAACAATTAGAGTTATCAAACGATGTTAAAGAAGGTGTCGTTGTAGCGGATGTCCAAGAAAATAGTAGTGCAAGTAAAGGTGGATTAAAACAATACGATGTCATTACAGAAATTGATGGTAAACCAGTTACAGGAGTACAAACATTAAGAAAAGCATTATATAGTAAAACAGTTGGTTCTAGTATGGAAGTTACATACTATAGAAATGGACAAAAACAAACAACAACTATTCAATTAACAAGCTCAGATAGTCCAAGTTTATAAAAAATAGAATAAGATGATACTATCCACATAGTTATCCACAGAAATGTTGATAACTATGTGGATATTTATTTTAATTGTGTAGAAAAAATAAAAAAGTTTTTTTAAAAAACATTGATATCATAAGCTTTTTAATAAGTTGAGTTATCCACAGAATAATGAACAGTTGTGAATAAGTTTAGTTTAAAACTCATAAAAAAGCCTTTATATCAACGTTTTTATAAGTTTTGGATATCTTTGGATAATAGGATAAAATTGTGGATAAAGTAATCGAACAAGATGTAACAGAAAAATTACAAAAAAAGGGTATTGACCAATATATAGGGGATAAGGGGGCAATAATAAACAAAATTTAGTAGCGAACATGTGTACATGTGGATAACTCTGTGGATAAGTTGTGAGTTTCTTATAAATTTTTTGAAAAAATCTTGAGGAGTTGAAGAAAAGGGAATATACTATTGTTAATAATGGAGAAGTACCCAAGAGGCTGAAGGGGTCGCACTCGAAATGCGATAGGTCGTGAAAGCGGCGCGGGAGTTCAAATCTCCTCTTCTCCTTTTATGTTCTAGATATATCAACGTTTTTAGAGGTTTTGTTCCGCGATTGTTTGTGTGAATGAAGCCTTTTTTTAATAGAGTTTTCTAATGAACGTTGGTATAATAATACTATTATAAGTAGAAATTTAACCAAGATAAAAGGAGTGAGACTATGCCAAGATTTCTTGTTGGAACAACTGAAGACACTTGGAGTTTTGATGCAGCTTATGAAGCAGCAAAAGATGGAGATATTATTGAATTTACTCCTAATTTGATCATGAATTTTACAAAAGAACCTTTTACTGAAATTACAAAAAATATTACAATAATCGGACATGTAGAAGGAAATACATTTCTAAATACAATTACGGGAAAAATTAAAATTTCTAATAAAGCAAGGGTGACATTTCAAAATTTATGGATGTCCGTATTAGAAAATCATAATATGTTTCGCATTACAGGAGAATCAGAAGTAACTTTTGAAAATTGTGTACTGCAAAGCGAATTTCCATCAAATGAGTATTTCTTGTTGCTTTCAGAAGAAAAAAGTAAAGTCAATTTTAAGAATTTTACAACAAAATTACCAGACAAACATCAATTAGGAATGAAATTTGTTCATTCAGCTGTTTCTATTCAAGATTCTACCATTCAAAATCGATTATGGATTCGAGAAAATTCTGAATTAGAGTTTGTTCGTTCAAAAATGGAGTGTAGTCGTCCTAAATCTGTATGGAGTGAAGATTCAAAGTTAACAATTATTTCGAGTCAAATTTATGGAACTTTTGAAGAAGGAAATCAGTCTGTTTTAACTGCTACTAAGAGTGAACTATATTTAGAAGATACTATAGTGGATGGTGTTGGAACAAATTATTACACCATTTTTCTTCAAAATGGCAGTGGAGTTTTTAAAAATCTAACGGTTAGTTTTATGAGAATCAAAAAGAGTCATATTCGTATGGTAAATGGTTTTATACAGAATAATATTTTTATTGAAGAAGACTCAACTTTATATTCTCAAGGAATATTACGATTTTTAAACAAAGAAAGTAAGCATATTCCAATTACTTTAACAGCAAATTCTTTGTTTGTCGGAGATAGTGTAGAAGTGGAAAAAGAAATTTCTACCACTATTCGTGCTAAAGAGGGGTCGTGCTTTGTTGTAAATGACTTTATTCATTTAAATGGAGATGCTACAAAACTGAACTATGAAACAGATGAAACGAGTCAATGCAGAGTTACTAAAAAACATAAAGCAGCTCCAGAAAGAAGCGAAAAAGGGGAGATTATTCGAACTGAGGACGCACAAAAATCCCATCATACGAATACTGATTACTATGCTCAACTACAAGGATTAATAGGATTAAAAACCGTCAAAGAAAAAGTTGATAAATTAATTCAACAAGCGAAATATAATCAATTACAAATCGAACAAGGATTACCTCCTGAAAAAATGACGATGCATGCAGCTTTCTTAGGAAATCCAGGAACAGGGAAAACCACTGTAGCACGTTTAATGGGACAAATCTTATTCCAATATGGAGCCTTAAAAGGGGAAGAATTCAAATTTGTAGAAGTATCAGCGGCTGATTTATTATCCGGATATGTGAATCAAACAGCAGAACAAACTCGTAAAAAATTAGAAGAAGCTAAAGGTGGCGTGCTATTTATTGATGAAGCGTACGCTTTAAATAAAAAAGGTTCGAATAGCACAGGAGAAGAAGCCATTAATGAATTATTGACGTATATGGAAAATCATCGTGATGATATTATGGTGATTTTTGCAGGATATACAAAAGAAATGGAACAATTTTTCGATGTGAATCCAGGCTTCAATTCTCGTGTACCTCATCAGTTAGTGTTTGAAGATTATTCACCAGATGAAATTGTTCAAATGGGACTTAAAATTTTTGAAGGAAAAGCTCGAAAAGTTGAAGATCCGGAATTTTATGCTCGTAAAATTAAAGAAGCGTATAAACGTTCCTTAGATAAGAGTAATGCTCGATGGATTCGTAATCAAAATGAGAAAATTATGCAAGAATTTATTTTCCGTGTGATGTCACAAGAGAACGAAGATATGACTTTAATTAAAAATCAAGATATTGAAAAAGCATTGTCACAAGGAAGCTATGAAGAATCCGACAATAAAGTTGATGCATGGAAACAATTAAATCAATTAATTGGTTTAGAAAAAGTCAAAGAACAAGTCAGTGCCTTTATTAATCAAGTAGAATTATCGAAGGTGAGACAAGAACAAGGGATTGAAACGAAAAATATTACGTTACATTCTTTATTCTTAGGAAATCCAGGAACGGGTAAAACAACGGTTGCTAGAATAATTGGCGAATTATTGTATCAAAAAGGGATGATTGCAACCAATAAAATGGTGGAAGTTTCTCGTGGAGATTTAATTGGTGGATACCAAGGGCAAACAGCCATTAAAACAAGAGAACATTTACAAGCTGCTCTAGGGGGAGTACTTTTTATAGATGAAGCTTATTCCTTAAAACATGGGGCTAATGACAATTTTGGACAAGAGGCCATTGATGAAATCTTGAAGTTTATGGAAGATCATCGTCATGATATGGTTGTTATTTTTGCAGGATATCATAAAGAAATGAGTGCTTTCTTAGAAACAAATTCAGGACTAGCGAGTCGTGTTCCAAATACATTTGATTTTGAAGATTATACATCTGAAGAAATTGCTCAAATTGGATTGTATGAATTAGCTAGTGATTCCTTAACAGTAGATGAAGAAGCGTATCGTCAAGTTGTTGCAACAGCATATGATAGAACAAATGACCGTAGTAATGGTCGTTGGATTCGTAACTTTAATGAGAAGTTAAGATTACGTCTAGCTACTCGATTTGGTAATAATCCATCCATTGACCCAAACCAAATAATCCAACAAGACTTAGACGATGTCTTAGCGATGTCAAAATAAGAGCAAACAAAAAAAGCTGCGTTAGCAGCTTTTTTGTTTTACATGAAATATCCTAAGTAATAACGTACAAATAATGCAGCAACTACAGCACCTACAAATGGAGCAGTACCTGGAACTAATAATCCATATTGCCAGTCATTATTTACTTTGTTTTTGATTGGTAATACTTGGTAAGCTAAACGAGGTCCTAAGTCACGAGCTTGGTTCATTGCGAATCCTGTAGTACCTCCAAGACCCATACCAACAGCCCATACAAGTAAACCAACAATAATGTTTAATTGATCTTTATTCACTTGTTCAGTAGCTAAGATAGCTGTTAAGAAAATAAATGTTGCAAATGCTTCGACGAAGTAGTTACGAGGTAAGTTACGGCAGTTAGGGTTAGTAGAGAAGATGTTACGAATTGCAATTCCATCTACTTGACCTTCAGAAGCTGTAAAGTGATCTGCATACATGAACCATACGATAACTGCACCAACGAAAGCTCCTAAAAATTCAGCAATTGCTACAGGGATAAATTGTTCAGCAGGTAATAATCCTAAAACAACTTTTGCTAATGCCATTGCTGGGTTAATACTAACTCCACCAAAGATGAATAATGTTACTGTGATACCGAATGCCCATGTTGTGATGGCGAATAAGTGACCTGAACCATTGTATTTAGTTTTTTTCAATACTTCGTCACAGTGTACCCCAACCCCGAATAAAATCATTAGGGCAGTTCCCATAAATTCTGATAATAATAAGTGAATAAATTCTTGTGTAAACATATAAAATATAAGACTCCTTTTTCTTTCTAAATTATAATAATATTTCTTTTTCTAATAGTTGATAGACTTTTCCAATGGGCAATTGATGCTGTTTGGCTAGTCTAGCACAATCCTCATATTCGAGAGTTGTTTTAGAGATGTTTTGGTATGTGTTTTGTTTGACACGAATGGTTCCTAAACTCGTTTCTACTTCTTGAAAAGTTCGTTGCATCACTTTTCGTGAAATTTTTTGATAACGAAATCCAATCGTGCTTGTTTGCTCAAATAGAATCTTAGTAAATTCTTCTAATTGAGAGATAGAAATTAAAATCGTTACATGAATGGCTGGACGATTCTTTTTAGCTAGAACACTGAAATAAGTGATGTCTAGCGCTCCTTTTTCATATAGGAAATCCATTAAGAATCCCATTTGTTCAGGTGTTTGATCATCAATCGTCGTATCGATTTGATAAATATCATCGTCTAACTGATGTACTTCTTTGAAAGAGTGAGTTGCTGGATGACATAAACTTCCTCGTAGAGCATTGAATTTTCCAGTATCTCTCTTTCCAAATCCATATCCTACAGAAGTGATTTCTAAGTTTTTTGGAATGGTAAAGTCTGGATGAATCGCTTTTAGTAAGGCGATACCTGTTGGTGTAATGAGTTCAGTTTTAATATCAAAATCTTGATGAATTAAGATAGAAGTTCCTTTTCTTAATTGCATGACTGCAGGAACAG
>CALATC010000040.1 GCA_937891475.1 uncultured Granulicatella sp.
ATTTTATATTATAATAATATTTCTAAAAGTTTACCTCCAGGAATAACAGGATCAAATAAATATAATTTTAAAAATGAATCTTTACAAGAAATTTTAGAAGAGATGCATGCTCAAATAAATGGAATATTAGAATACTTTGACCGTAATGTGAACAATGAAACTGATAGAAAAGAAGTTCAAGCGAGAAAAGAAGAATTGAAACAAAATATTGCTAGTACCATTGCAATGATTCGACAAAATCAAATTAAAGTAGCCGTAGAATCTGAAAGAGGATTAATGTTCTCTCAAGCAAATCCAGAAATTTTGAAACAATTAAGAACTCAAATTGAAGAAGCTCAAAATGTGCTAGGTGATTTAAATATCTCATTAGGAACGTCTGTAGAAACTTTACCAGAGTATAAGCAATTAAAAAATGTGACATTAACGAAAAAAGGCGTTTTAAAATACTCTAGAATATATGGTTTTGCATCAGGTGTCATTAAATCTTACCATAAAGATGCAGAGCCAGAACATATCACTGACTGGGAAAAAGTGAATCCTGAAGTAGAAACAAAAGAAGATTCTATTTATGCTAATAAAGGTGTTGTAACAATTTCAGATGATTTAAGTAAGATTAAAGTTGTTCATACAGATTCAAATACAACAGAATTTGAGTTAACAAAACAAGAGGCAAATATTAAAGAAGAAACAGATTACGTAGTGAAAGAATTGATTACTCCTATTCGTGCATACAAAGTGATGTCAGAAGGTAATGTTGTTGTCAATCATTTTTATAAAGAAGTGGTTAAAAAATCTGAAGTTCCTGAATCCAAAGGCGGAGTAAACGGAGAGTTAGATAATCCATTAACTTTACCGCAATTAATTATTACTAAATGGGTAGATGAATACGGAAACACCTTAAAACCAGCAGATGCTAAAAATCCTTCTGTAGAAGGTCAAGCAAATGAGGCGTTTGAACCAGGTACAATTGAAGGGTATGAATTTGTTGGAACAATTCCAGTAGATGCTGATGGTATTGTTACTCATGTTTTTAAGAAAAAACAAGCTTATAAACCTGAGGAGTCTAAACCTGAACTCAAACCACAACAAACTCCAGAACCAAAACCTGAAGAACCTAAGAAAGAAGACACTAAGAAAGAAGAACCGAAACAAAATGATGCAACTCCTTCACATGAAGGACAGGAACATCAAACTTCAGTTCAAAAAAATAAAGTGGAAGAATTACCTCAAACAGGTACAGGTAATGAATTTGCAATCTTCGGAGCTGCAGCAAGTTCAATTCTTGCAGGTTTAGGATTAATAGCTCCTAAGAAAAAAGAAAATGAGTAGATTGAAGTAATTCTTTAAAAAAGATTTCCATCATTAACTACTATAAGCCAAAAGGTTGGTATCATAACCAAACCTTTTGGCTTTTCTTTATAAACAATGGGTAAATAAAAGCTTTCAAATAGCCATTATGGTATAATGAGAGTGTTCATTTATAAAAAATATTTGGAAAGTAGAATCAAAAAAAGAAAGTAGGAAGTAGAATGAATCTGATTTTTTGTACATCACCTTTTCAAGTGCTAGTTGCTAGAGAAGTAGCACGTCATACAGATTTAGAATTTTATGGTATGTATTTAATGATGTCCAATGATTCAAGACAGATGCTTTATGCAGAAAAAATGAAAGAATTTTGTAAAGAAGTATGTATTTTCAAAGATGGAATAGTTAAAGAACCTTTACAACAATTTCTTTCAGATAAAGTGATTACTTCCTTGTATTTGGCTAGTTTGGATAATCCTGTAGCGTATAGTTTCTTTACTCCTAATCAGATGCAATTATTTACTTTTGATGATGGCAGTACGTCGATTATTGTTCCAAATATGTATACACAAAATCTTCATCGAGTAGTTTCTCCTTTAGGATTAACATTAGGGCAAATGATGTCACTATCTCAAAAACATTTTACAGTATTTAATCAAACGAAGTTATTTGAAGAAGAAAGACAAGTACATCTAACTTTAAATACAAAGCCACAAGAGTTTAAGCGAGCAAATAATGGGAAAGTTATTCGAGTATTTTTAGGACAAGCTTTAGGGTCAATATTCGATGAAGGAGATATTCAATTAACAAAACAATTAACAAAAAAAGCAATCCAAGATTGTAAGGCAGATATCTATTATCCTCACCCACGTGCAGTAGTGGAAGTAGAAGGAATTCAAGTAGCTGCGCCTACTAATTGCTTTGAAGAGGAAATTTATTCATTATTAGCAGAGTATGAATTTGTAGAAGTGTATGGTTTCTATTCAACAGCCTTTTTATTCGTTAAAGAGATTGAAGGAGTTAACGTTCAAGCTTACCGTACATTTTTAAGTAGTTTTGAGTCAGATATTTTATTGGAACATGGAATTTCGTATCGTAATCTTTCCCTATCGGATACTTGTGTGGATATTGTGATGCCTGTTTATAATGGAGAGAAGACAATTGATGAATCGATTCAGTCCATTTTAAATCAAACACATCAAGAGTTTCGATTGTGGATTGTTGATGATGGTTCAACAGATCGAACACAAGAAGTATGTCAGAAATATTTAACAGATTCTCGGATTCATTATGAAAAACTAACGCATCAAGGGATTTCTTGTACATTAATTGCGGGAGTCAATATGACTCAAGGAGAGTATATCGCGAGACAAGATGCTGATGATGTATGGATGCCTTGGCATTTGGAGATGGTATTGCATCAATTAGAATCAAATCTTTCATTAGACATTGTAGGCTCAAGAGTGACTGCTGAAGAAGATGAAAAAAATAGGAAGTTGAAAAGAAATAAGCAAAATCATCTATTTGGAGAAACGTTATGGTTCCAACTGGCGTATCAAAATGTATTTAATCACTCAACGGTAATTTTTAGAAAATCAGCTTATGAGGAAGCGGGTGGTTATCAATCTGGATATGAAGGGTTTGAAGATTGGCATTTGTGGGCGAGAATGGTAACGAAGGAAAATGCTTTTGTACTGAATAATTTGTCTGTATTTTATCGTCTTTCTGATAGTCATGATAAATGGATGGCTTTTCGAACTCGTTTAGCTAAAACACGAGGTTTAACTCTTGAAGAAGTTTTAGAAGGGGAATAATCATGAGAGTATTTACTATAAAAGAAGGAGTTCCAATTAGTATTTACGGCTTTGAAAGTAGTCAGTTAGCTCGTCAAAACTTGATGCAATCTCTTGGAGTCGAGCACCAATTTATTTTTACGAATTTAACCAATATTGTTCCTAACTTTGTGGAGCAATTGGAAGAATTGGGATTCCAAAATTTTTATCATGTTATTTTTGATTTATCTGATTTAGCTAGAGTTCAACCAAGTATTTCAGAGGATTTTCTTTCTACATTAGAAGGCGTCAAAGAAGTTGAGTATACTAAAGAAGGCTATGTAGGATTAGTACATTATGAGGATGGCACAGTTGAGTGTTATACTTCACAGTTATTATATCGAATAGATGATAAACAGAATACTTTTACTTTATTTGGTTCAAAGGGAATTATTTTAGAAGGGGATATTAGTGAGATTTATCATGCCTATCGTTTTGTTGAAACGGGAGAAACGTATTCTCAGTGGCAGTTAGTGAGTTATTATTTAGCAGAGAACTCCACTCCTCAAGATAAGTTCATCATTGATATGGTGAATGAATATCCATTGCAACTGAGAAAATTCTTCCAAAATACAGGAAGAGAATTGTTTGCCTTTACTCATTACAATATATTAGCCCCTTTTATGAAGTTTGTTTTGCAAAACTGGTGTACCAATATAGTAGCCAGTCCAGTGTTAGAAGAACGTTTAGGAAGTGACGTTGTGAGGTTCTTGCCACCTGTTTATATAGATGAGGTTCAAGAAAAAACGTATGAAACAGTAACTGATTGGTGTATTGTTGGAAATATGACGATTATTAAAAAATGTGAATTAGCAATTGAAGCTGTTAGACAAGTTCCGGATAGTCGTTTAACGATTTATGGAACATTGCCAGAAGGTATCACGAAAGAACAACTTCCAGAAAATGTTACATATGCAGGATTTGTAACGCCCGTTCCGTATGAAAAACATCAAGGATATCTTTCTTGTTCATATAGCGAGTGCTTTGCCAATTCAGCAGTGGAAGCCTCTGCCAAAGGATTAGTTTGCTTATTATCTCATACAGATTTAGCTCATGCCTATTATGGAAGAATTTGTCCCAATACAAAAACATTCCGTTCATTGAACGAACTAGTAGAAACGCTCAGATCTTTTCAACATAAAGGAGAGTATTCTTCTTCCGTTTTTGCCAAAAATTATACAAAAGAAACAGTTGTAGAGATGTATCGTCAAGTTTTAAAATTATAATGAGGCAATTCTAGGTAGAGAGGAGGACTAAGAATGAAAATAGAAGAACAGATAAAAAATAATATTCAAGGACTTATAATTTTATCAAGTCCTCTTCATCATGATGAACGGGGATATTTCGTTGAAAATTGGCGGAAGATGGACTTGTTACAATATGGTGTTCCAGAATCATTTTTCCAAGGAAAGTTACAAAATAATGTTTCCGTATCTAAAAAAGGAACGATTCGAGGAATGCATTGTCAAGGTTGGGCGAAGTTAATGACCGTTGCTTCAGGTACGTTTCGTATGTGTTTTATCGATTTGCGTTTAAGTTCTCCAAGCTATAAGGCTGTAGATGTGATTGATGTCGTTCCAGGAATGGCAATCTTTGTCCCTACTGGAGTTTCTAATGGGGCTCAAGCTTTAACGGACAAAGGGATTTTGAATTATTTAGTCACAGGTTACTATAATCCAAGTGCTAAACATGATGGAATTATGCCACTTGATGAGACATTGAATTTACCATGGGATTTATCTGGAGAAGTGATTATTTCTTCAAAAGATCAACAAAGTGATTCATACTTATCAATGATTCAAAAAATCGAATTTGCTCGTAAAAAGATTGCAGTCATTGGTTATACAGGAGTGATTGGGTCAAAAGTTTTTGAACAATTGCAGTCTTTCAAACAATATGAAGTAGATGGATTCAATCGTGATAATTTATCCGAATTAGTTCAAAAAGAATATGACTGTGTCATTTGTACAGCTCCTTCTTCTGAAAAATTCAAAACCAATATTGGACTTGCTAATTCAGTAGAAGAGATTGAAATCTTAGTAGATACTATTGCCAAAGTAAAGGCAAAGCAATTTGTCCTAGTGTCGTCTCAAACTGCCTTGCATTCTGAGAATCGATATGGGCAAGTACAAAATGAAGTATGTCAGGCAGTTCTTCAACATCACTCGAATCATTCGATTTATTTTATGGATACATTATATGGAGAAAATCTGAAAAAAGGATTGGTTCATGACTTAATCCATCGACAATGGAATTTTGTGACAAAAGAACAGTTAGAAAAAATTCCAGCTTTAGAAAGTTATTATCGTCCAGTGACAGAACAGGTAGCAGAAAGAGTTCAAGAAGTTCCTCTAGAGTTATTAGAACAACTCCTTCCAGTGTCTTCACTATATGAGGATAATTATATTTATCAAGTGACAGCGATTGAAGACTTAGTTCAAACAATCATTCAAGAATTATTTGATGCTAAAGGGATGGTATTGCAAATCAAAGATACAGTTCTGTATACTGGGCAACAAATAAAAGCATTATCTCAAAAGCCTGACAACTCAAAATTAGGGCAATATTTTAGAAAGCATAAGGAGAAAAGCGGTGAAAGTTTATTATAATGACAGAGGGTTTCAATTAGGAAATCTATTATATTTATTATTACAGGCTCATAAAGATCGCTTGGATGGGATTGCAGAGAGTTATGTGTTACGAACAGGTTATTATGCTTTTGCTCAAACTTTTTTCCCTAAAACAGCTGAACTATTTAGCAAAGCAAATGGGATAGAATTAGAGGAGTTCGGCTATTTTCAAATATCAGGGGAAGATTACTTACCGGTTCATGTGGATTCCTTTGTTGCAAGATATTTACAAGAGCCGATTCAACAGTTATCAAGAGAATTTGAAGAAAAAGATATTACAATTGCGATTAGAAGAACGGATTTTATTCAAAAGGATCGCTATAAACATTATGGCTATGATATGATGCAATATGTTGAGGATTGCTTAGAACGAATTGCAGAATTAGAAACAGAGAATTTTCAAACAATGACGATTCGTATCACGTCAGATGATGTTTATTGGTGTAGGGAAGAACTAGTTCCAGCATTAAAAGAAAAATATTCATTCATTTTTCCAATTGTAGTAGAGGAGCAAGATATTCGAGATAATTTTGTCGAATTATTTAATTGTAAGAAATATTTTATTAGTGCAAACTCAACTTATTGTTATTGGGTTGGATATGTTTTGAGAATGGCAAAGCCTGAGGTACAAGTTTTTGCGCCTAATTTTAATACGATGTTAATTGAAGAGGGACGTCAAATTGCAGATGCACGAAATTGGTTATTAATCGATGTAAATCGTGAGAACAATGGGGAATTCTAAAGAAAGAAGGAATTAGAGTGAAGTATCAAAATATTATCGTAACAGGTGGGGCTGGATTTGTTGGGTCAAATTTTGTACGCTATATCAAACGTTATTATCCAAATGTTACAATTACGATTTTAGATAAATTGACGTATGCTTCATCTTTTTCAACGATTTCTGATGTGTTAGATGATAGAGTTCGATTTTATCAAGTAGATATTGCGGATAGTGAGCAGTTAGAAAAAGTCATTACACAAGAGTATGACTTAATTGTGCATTTTGCAGCGGAATCTTTTAATGATCGCTCTTTAACAGATACAGCATCCTTTGTTCAAACAAATGTATTAGGTACTCATCATTTATTAGAATTAGCAAGAAAATATCACTTACGTTTTCATCAAATTTCAACAGATGAAGTATATGGAGATTTTCCAATAGAAAGTAAGGAGAAGTTTACAGAGGAAACTCAGTATCAGCCAAGCTCGCCTTATTCTGCTACAAAAGCATCTGCAGATTTATTAGTGAAAGCTTGGGTTCGATCGTTTGGAGTTCAAGCAACGATTTCTAATTGTTCGAATAATTATGGACCTTACCAAAATCCAGAAAAATTTATCCCGAGACAAATTATTAATATTTTAAAACAGGAAAAGCCGGTATTATATGGGAATGGCTTGAATGTGAGGGATTGGATTCATGTGGAGGATCATTGTCGAGCAATTGATTTAATAATAGATAAGGGAAAAATTGGAGAAACTTATCTAGTGGGAATTGATAATGAAAGAAATAATTTAGAAGTATTACAGATGATTCTAGTACTTCTTGGGAAAGAAAAAACGGATTTTGAATTTATTGAAGACAGACCAGGGCACGACCTTAGATATGGAATTAATGCTCATAAATTATATGAAGAGTTGGGATATCAGCCGATTCATACTCAGTTTGAGGAAGAGTTAAAACAAGTAATTGATTGGTATCGACAAAATACAGCTTGGTGGTCTGAATTAGAGGATAAGAAAAGGGGGATGTTATGAAAGTAGCCGTAATTCCGGCACGTAGTGGTTCGGTGGAATTAGCACATAAAAATTTAAGTGTAGTTGGTGGAAAAAGTTTATTAAATCGAGCGATTGATTTTGCTGTAGAAGCAGACGTGTTTGATAAAATTATCGTAACAACCGATTATTGTGAGCATCTATTTTATCGTGAAGGGATAGAAGTTCGTAATAGACCAGAAAGTTTAGCAACATCTCATACAACAATGGTGGAAGTATTAGAAGATGTGATTGAAACGTTTGGTTTAGCTGCTGAAGATAAAATTGTCTTACTTCAACCAACAAGTCCATTTCGTGTGTTCGAAGACTTAGTAAAAGTGTTGGGATTAATGGAAGAATACGACAGTGTCATTACTGTAAAAGAATTAGAATATAATCCGGCGTTATTTGTAACACCTATTAGTGATACAGGATTAGAATCTAAACAAGTTGATGCTTGTCAAACAAATCGTCAAGAACAACCAAAACACTACTATCCAAATGGTAATTTATTTGGAGTAACAGTAGGAACTTTTTGTCAGACAAAATCATTTTATGGTGGGGATTTAGGCTATATATTGCAAAAAGGAAAATGTAATATCGATATTAATCATAAAGATGATTTGTTATTTGCGCAATTTATGGAGCAACAATAATGAAAAAGAATAAAACGTATAACTGGATTTTGTACAGTTTATCGATTTTTGCAACATTATTATCACCGATTTCTTTTATCGGAATTGTGGATACAGCTTATCATACAGGATATCGTAATTATATTGCTCAATTTGGAATTTTATTAGCTGTGCCACTTTTATATTGGGTGCTAACGCATATGATGGATTATGAAGATGTCTTTCATTTTATTGGACAACGATTTGGGCATGGAAGTTTTCTATTAAGTAAGTCCCTATGGACAGTGTACCAACTCTTAAGAATTGGGATTGTTCTCTATATTCCATCCGTGATGTTGGAACAGTTGACTAGTGTCTCTGCTTATTTTTGGATTTTACTGTTAGCTTTATGGGCGTATGGGGTTGCTAGAGGTGGTCTGTTGGCTGTAGTTCGGTATGATAGTTTATATTCGGTTATTTTATTTCTTTCTATGATAGTGATTGCTTTTAAAATGATGACAAATGGAGTGTTAAATCAAGCAGCACCTAGTCAAAGAGATTCATTTTCTACTTGGATTTTGCTAGGGGCATCTTTTCAAACTTTTTCTTCTTATTTAGTGAGCCCTGATATTCAAGAGAGATTTCAAAAAGTAGGAAAAACGAAGTTGTTGAAATCAATTTTACTAAATGCTAGTTTAGGAATTTTATTTACAGGATTTTTATATGTGATTGGAGTTTCTCTAAAACAGGCTGGCTATCAATTTAATGGTAATGTCTTATTAGAATATGCCAAAAGTGAAGGGTTGTGGATTGCTATTCCAGTAATGATTGGGGTGCTATTATCTGCTCAGACGACTTTGTCGACAGGGTATGAAATTTTAGAAAAACAATATGCGGGCAAGTATAGTCTTCTTCTTGTGTTCGGATTGAATATGTTTATTTCATCTAGTCTCGTTGCTTTAGGAGGAGTTTCCTCGTATGAATTTTTTGTAGGCTATGTCGGAATTTTCTTGTCGATTATTTCTAGCCTAGTATTAGTCGGTTTAATTTTTTCAAATTTTGGAAAGTCAATGAGTCTATATGTTATACTATGTATGTGCATTTCTTTGGGAGTTATAAGAGTTTTCTTTCAAATGGAAATGTGGATATATGGGCTAGTCCCTTTGATGAGTGGACTATGTAGCGCTTGGATTTTATTAAAATTAAAACAAAAAGCCTAAATCCCTGTCGAAAGATGGGGATTTTTGAATAGAAAGAATAAAAAGAAAGTGAGGAAAAACTATGTCACGAATTATAACGATTCATCCTGTAAAAGAAACACATCGCTATGGATTTGAAACGACACAATTATATCGTGCTAAAGTTGCTAGATATTTAGGAGTTCCCTATATTCATTTAGCAACTAGTCCTCAAGTAAGACCAGATTGGAAAAAAGAAATTATGGCATTAGGTTTCTTAGAAGAAGAGATTGTTAATGTGCCAAATAGCTTTTCAGATATTGGACATGATGCTTTATCTGTAAGACCAGAAGATTTAACACTTCAAGAGGGAGACCAGGTCGAAGTAACAGAAGAAGGATTTGTAGGTTCTGTGAAGTTGGCTGATGGAACGGGAAGATACTTTTATACTTCGGGGCCTTATTTATTTGAAGACTTTCAATTGGGAGAATTACGTTGGTATCATGGAAATGGAGAATTAGTTTTACGAGCAAGATATATGGATCCGTTTAAAGAACCTACTCCAGTAAGATTATTTTATCCGGGGTATATTTATTTGAAAGAAGGAGAGTTTTGCTCGGAAGATGATCTTGTTGTATCCTATTTGGCAAAAAATGCAAAGCAAACAGATTTAATCATTCGAGATCAACATATTGTTCCAGCACCAAGTATATTCCGCTTTATGGAAAACACTGAGAAAAATTATTATGAAGTCATTCATGAAAATGTTTTGAGAAATATGACTTTAGCGAACCTTCGAGGAAAAACAGATTATTTAGTAGCCAGTGAAGTATTAACGACTGAATTAGAAAAACAAGGCTATAGTACAAAGTTCCTTCCTCCAATGGTGACACAAGTAGAACAATCTCCAAAAATGATTGGGCCTGTGATAAATTATTGCGTAGTAGGAAATATGAGTGAACTAAAAAATGTGGAATGGATTATTGAAGTATTTATTGCATTACATTTAGCAGGTTCAAAAGCTACTGTGACTTTCTATGGTGGAAGTGAAGAAAGAATTGAAGAGTTAAAACGAAAATATGAGATTCCAGAAAATGTTGTTTTCAAAGGTATAGTAGACAAAGTTCCGTACCATCTGCATCAAGCGTATGTATCATCCAGTTATTCTGAATTATTTGCCAATGCTTGCGTAGAAGCAATGAGTGAAGGCTTATTAGCGGTATTATCCAATGTCGATATTGCCCATCGTTATTATGCAAAGCAAACAGATGGTATTCAATTATTTAATGCGAAAAAAGAATTACTAGAAATCATTGAACGAATGGAACAAGAAGATTATCAACAATCAAATGAACAAAATTTAGAATTAGCTAAACAGTATTCTATAGAAAACGTAGCAACTATTTATCGTGAATTACTCGGAATAGAAAACTAAAAGAAGGGAGGAGTTAGAGTGAAAAATTTAATCATCGCAACAACACCATTACAAGCTAAAATTGCTAAGTATATTCAGTCGGAATATGCAGATGAAACATTTGTTAGTTTGTATCTAACGCCAGTTATGAATGAAAGACATCAATACTATTCACAAGGATTTACCGAAGTGTTCTGTATGCAAACTGTGGAAGATTATGAAGTAGCTATTAGGAAATATTCAGGTGAATATAACACAATCTTTTATGCAAGTTTTGATCATCCAGTGATTTTAGATATTGTAGCAGCTTCTTCTTATCAACATTTGATGAGTTTTGATGATGGATATGCGAATATTTATCCATATGGAATGTATGCATTACCTTTAATGGAACAACAAATAGGTAAGCTAGGTGTAACAAGGGATGATTTAATTCGAAAAACAGAAAAGCACTATACATTGTATCGAACGGATTATCATGTAGTGGATAAAGAGAAGTTAGTTTATTTAGATAACTTCTTTAATACAGATGTTCAGCCTGTTTCAAATGGGAAAACTGCTAGAGTCTTATTAGGACAGAAATTTTCAGAAACGGATGATGCTATTTCGGTAAGATTCATTACAACATACGCGAATGCGCTGAATATTGATTATTATATTCCTCATCCAAAAGAGACTTTTCATATTGAAGGTGTGCAGTATTTAAATTCACCTTATATCGTAGAAGATGTATTGGCGGAGTTATGGAAAGAATATGAATTTATCGAAATTTATCATTTTACGTCTTCAGTTAGCCTGCATCTGAAGAATGTGAAAAATATAAAAACAACAGGCATATCTATCCCTTATTATGAGAAAAGGCAAAATGAATTGAGAAGGTTAGGTTGTGAATTTGAAACAGTTCCGATAGGATGGTAGTTGTTATAACGGTCTTTTAATAAAAAATCCTAAAAATCAGTATGTGAAGCCGGAATTGTCAGCTAAAGTACGAAATTGTGAAAAAAAGTCCGAAAATTAATTGTTAATAGTTGCAAATCGTGCTCGAGATGTATATAATATTTCTCGAGCATTATTTTATGCAAAAAATTGGCAAGAAATAAAATCTTAAGAAAAGGGGAAAAAACATGTTTATTAATAAAAAAGATAAATTTTCAATTAGAAAACTTAAAAATGGTACCGGTTCGGTAAAAATTGGTACAGTTGCATTATTATTAGGTGCAACAGTAGCGTTAACTTCTATGACTAGTACTGTAGAAGCGGCGATGAAAGAAAACAGTGATAACACAACGACAATTTCTAATGATAAGGGTTCTGTAGTTGTAGATACAGCTAATATTCAGAACCCGAATGAAGGTAAGCAATTTTCAACTGATCCAACTACAGAGGGAACAAATACAATTACTAAAACTGGAAAAGTAGATTACAAATATGTAAC
>CALATC010000041.1 GCA_937891475.1 uncultured Granulicatella sp.
CAGGAAATGGTCGTGTGCTTGTTCGTCCAAGTGGAACAGAACCATTAGTACGTGTCATGGTAGAAGCACCAACAGATGAATTATGTCATGATTATGTAACACGTATCGCAGATGTCGTTCGTCAAGAGATTGGATTAGATTAAGAATTGAAGTTTGAAAGGGAGAGTAACGAAAGTTGCTCTCTTTTTTTGTGTGGGGAATTTGTATCAAACACAAGTAAAAATGTCTCAAATAATAATATTATAGCAACGTGATATTTTGCACATTTAACTATTATTTTTATTTCGTTTATGGTACACTCTCAGCGTAGAAAGTTTTAAAGCGGTGGCAATCTCTATAAAGGTAGGTGATGCTTATGAGCATCTGTATAAAATCTATCGAAAGGAGGTTGTACTTTGTCAGTCTATGAAGCATTGACATTAGTGTGTTCTTTTGCGACTTTACTAGTTGCGTTAGTAGCACTAGTTGTCAAACTGATAGAAATCAAGACAAAAAAATAACACCGCTCTAACTTTGACAGATTAGCGGCGTTATCATAGCGTCAAAATCTTGCCACCGTCTTTTCAACGGTCTACATCAGAGTCGAGTTGGCGCTCGGCTCTTTTTGTATCTTTATTATACCAAAAACGAAATGGATTGCAAATTTCTGTAATTCCAAGGTTTCCTTTCATATCAAAAATATGTGATTCTATCTCATTAAGCACATATTGTCAAACACTGTCAATTCTGGCTGAGTAAAACACAAGTTTATCCCTCATGACAATCCTACCTGCTACGTTCACCCTCATCACACAAAAATAGTCGCCTCATTCCAAAGAAATCGGCGACTCCATCCTATCTACTATTGTAAATCTTTTGAGTTTGTCATAATCGCATCAATTAAACCATATTCTAATGCTTCTTGAGCTGTCATATAGTTATCACGATCTGTGTCTTTCTCAATTGTTTTGATTTTTTGTCCTGTTTGTTTTGCTAAAATCGCATTTAAACGTTCACGTGTTTTTAAAATTTGACGAGCAGCAATTTCGATTTCTGTTGCTTGTCCTTGTGCTCCACCTAAAGGTTGGTGAATTAAAATTTCAGCATTTGGTAACGCATAACGTTTCCCTTTTGTACCTGCTGTTAATAAGAATGAACCCATTGAAGCTGCTAGTCCCATCGCAATTGTTTGGACATCTGCTTTAATAAAATTCATTGTGTCATAGATTGCTAAACCAGCTGTAACACTTCCACCAGGAGAATTGATATACATATAAATATCTTTCTCAGGATCTTGTGCATCTAAAAATAATAATTGTGCAATAATGGCATTTGCCATATCATCGTGAATTGGTCCACTTACCATAATAATACGATCTTTTAATAATCTTGAATAAATATCATACGCACGTTCACCACGTGATGATTGTTCAATAACTGTAGGAATTAAATTCATGTTGAATCCTCCATCTCTCTTTTAAATTTCATTTTTCTATATTAGTCTAACGTTTTTGTCAACAAAGGTCAAAGATTATGCTTAATGTATAAAATCAATAATCTTTTGCCAAATATCCCATGAAAATACTGAGAACGGATTGCCACCACCACCAAGAGCACTGTAACCAATCATAAGCCCTACTATAAATAGCACAAAAGCCAAACCTAAAAATAAAGCGATACGAATGAGAACAATCATAAAAAATGGCTGACTATTATAAAACTGTTCTAATCTCTTAAACATGTCCTCACCTCTTATGGTCGACGAAGTGCATCATCGTCAAATACATTCGCAGTAGGATTCATCACTACACGTTTGGAAGAGAATAAACGTTTTAATCCATCAAACAATCCACGTTCTCTCTTAATACGATCTAGTAAAACCCCAGTTCCAATTGCAACACTTTCTAATGGGTTATCCGCTAAAAAGACTGGAACTTGTAATCGTTCTGATAACATACGATCAATACCATGAATTAAAGCACCGCCACCTGTTACTACAATGCCTCGCTCAATAATATCACCCGCTAATTCTGGAGGAGTATCTTCTAAAACTAAACGAGTTTCTTCGCAAATCGTATCCAAAATTTCTTTCAAGCAATGATAAATTTCATTCGTATAAATGGTTACCGTCTTAGGAAGACCAGTTGTCATATCACGACCTTTGACAATCATATCCGATTCAATTTCCACTTCAATGGCAGAACCTAAATCCATCTTAATCGCTTCTGCTGTTCTCTCTCCAATAATTAACTGATACTTCTCTTTAATGTAATCCATAATTTGATGATCCATATCATCACCAGCTAACTTAATCGAGCGACTTGATACAGTAGCCCCCATAGAAAGCACTGCAATATCACTTGTTCCTCCACCAATATCGACAATCATATTACCAGAAGGTGAGAATATATCTAAGCCAACACCTACAGCAGCTACTTTAGGTTCTTCTTCTAAATAAATTGAATGTCCTCCACACTTAATTGCAGCTTGAATAATTGCCTTTTGCTCTACTGTTGTAACATTCGTTGGCGTACAAATTAAAATATCTGGTTTTTGGAAAAATGCATTTAAATGTAGTTTTTGAATAAACATTTCTAACAATTGCTCTGTTACTGCAATATCCGCAATAACCCCACCTTTTAGTGGATGAACAATGGAAATGTCTCGTGGTGTTCTACCTAACATTTTGTAGGCTTTCTCACCGACCGCAATTACTGTATTTGTTTTATCATCAACAGCAACTAATGATGGTTCATTTAAGATGATGCCACGGTCTTTTAAATAAATTAAAATATTCGCAGTCCCTAAATCAATTCCAATATCTCTTGCCATAGGTCTCCCTTTCTTATTCTAGTCATTTTATTTGATATTCTGTCTTACTATCTATGTCCTAAATCTGTCCTTAAACATTCATCCATAGTTACTTAGCATTATAGCATACTTTTGATAGATGGACTATTTTTGTGGTGGAAATAGGGGAAAATTTATTTTTATTTTAGGTTAAATAGTAAAAAGGAGAATGCGGTTTGGTCTACATTCTCCTGAATTAGTTTATTCATATAATGATATTAAGTTCTTTTATAAATATTTTGAAATTAATTTATTTTCAGTTTCTTCAATTTTTTCTTACTGTTTTATCAAGTATAATATTTCTTGAAGTTTTAACGTCAATCTATAACTTATTGAATTATCAATGATTTCTAATGTATTCTAAAATAGAATCATAATCTAATTCTGATGAAGCTACACCTATACCTAGCTTGACAATTTCTTCATCGGTCTGCTTTAGTACAATACCATTTAACTCTAAAAAAACAAGCATGACATAAATACCAATTCGTTTATTTCCATCAAGGAAAGCATGATTATTTATTAGCGAATAACAAAGTCTTGCAGCCTTTTCTTCAATACTTGGATAATGATCAACTCCAAAGTAAGGAGTAAAAGCTGAAGACAAAGAAGATTCTATCAATCCCACATCTCTAACACCATCTAGACCACCCGTCGCTTGAATAAGTCTACTATGCAATCCAATAACTTGTTTAACAGTCAGTATTCTCATTTTGCCAATTCCTTAAATGCATCAAGATGACGGGATAATACTGAAGTTGCAACTTCATCCAATGTTGACTGCTCTACAACTGTTGATATATCCTTCTTCTCTTTGATTAAACTCTGATAATCCACTAAAACATATTTTGGTGTGTTATTTTTCAAAATCACTGCAGTACCATTAGCATCTACCATACGAGCTACTTTAGAGAAGTTTTGATTTGCTTCCGAAATAGAAACTAAATTTTCAATATTAATTTGCATGTTATCTCCTCCTTTTATCTATTGTAACATTTTTTAGGATATATTCAACCTACAAGATTCTTCTACTCCACCACAAGCTCACCTTCGTCATCTAGTTTAACAAACACGGGATTGTGTAACTTAGGTTTTTTCGCTAATTTCTCTAATCTCTCCATATGATTTTGAATAATCTTCTCGTGATCCATTTTTGAAACTACAAACTTTTTCTCTTTTACAACAATAATCTTACTATTTTCAACCAGTTCACTAGGATATAGATTAGCGAGCATTGTTATTAAATTTATATCTGCATCATTAAAATCATCCCAGTCTAACTCTGCCATTTTTCTTTCATGTTTAAAAATTTCACTTTCTTTTGCTTTCCAAAGATTTAGCCTTTTTGTGAAACTTGACCATTCTTCTTCTGTTCGTGTTTGCACCATGAAAGCACATCTCTTTGCTCTATTTTCATTTACATTAATGACTTTCTTTTCATAGCTATATTTAGAAGAAATATGAAATCTATCACATATTTTATTATAGTCCACCCATACAGTACCATAAACGGGCCCTCTTTCTAATCCAATTAAATACCTTAAATCCCATTCATCGTTTTCTATTTTAGAAATAAATTCGTATAACAATAAAAAAATCTGTAATTGATAGGGTCTATCGTATACCTTTCTTTCATGTACTTGTAACCAACCACTAAGGGTAAATTTTCTATCATCAGAAAACATCATAGATATCATCCTCCTTAAAATTCCAAAATGACTGTTAATCGTAATATCTATCCTTATTATAAGTCTTAAAGGAAATATTGACAAAGATATTTCGTCAGATGATTTTATAGAGAAGCATTTTGCTTCTATCATTTATAGGGTATACAAAAAGGGCTTCATCCCTTATATTAAAAGCGTCCAAACTATTTAAGAGGAGATGAAACCTTATGACTACTATACGCTACAAATCAAAAATAAAATATTAAAAAAGGAATTAGGCAACCATCAGTCACCTAATTCCTTCAAAAAAACTTATTAACTAATCTACTACCATCTGAATTATCCCCTATTCGGAAATCTCACGATTTATCTATCTTTCTCCACCAACCGTTGAAGTTGTAGTTGGATTTAGATTTGTAGTTGAATCCGTAATTGAACTCTCTTCTTTTTCTACACTCGAACCACCCACAGCTTTTTCTGGAGTCACTAAAGTTGCAGTATTTACTTCTTCAACGGTTGTTTTTGGATTACTTGTTGAATGATTTTCTTCATTCGAGTGTTTTTCCAAAACTGATGATGAATTCACATCATGAGTTACATTTTTTCTACGAGTTTCTTTTTCAACAGAGTTGTTTTTCAATACATTCTCAACGGTTGTTGTTCTCACTTTTTCATTCTCTTTTTTAACTTTCTTCACTTCTTGAGGAATATCTTTTAGCCATACACCTTTCGCATCAACGGTGTAGCCATCTGGTGTTTTTCCATTCTTCAATAATTCACCAGTTGCTTTGAAGTAATACCACTTACCATCGATTTCAGTCCAAGATTCTTTTGCTCGTTCACCTGAAGTTTTGTAATAGTAGTTTCCATTCCATCCTGTTAGCATATGCCCATCATTGGCTAGTACGTACTCTTGTTTATCTAACTGTAATTCTCCAGTTTTCATCTTGCCATCACTATCTAAATAGTACCACTTATCCTTATCTTTGACCCAACCTGTTTTCATCTCACCTGATTCAGCAAAATAATACCATGCTTGATCAATCCATTTCCAGCCTTTTTGCATATCACCATCTTTAGATAAGTAATACCATTGTCCATCTGAACTAGCCCAACCTATTTCCATCTGACCATAGCTGTTGAAGAAATACCATGAATCATTAATGAACTTCCATTTGGTTGCCATTTCTCCAGAATCTTGGAAATAGAACCAACGATGACGCCATTTCTTCCATTGGCTTTCTAACATTGCTCCATTCCCTTTAAAGAAATAATAACGACCTGCAATCTCACTCCAACCAATCGCATGTTCACCAGTTGCATATCGATACTTCCAAACATCATCTTCCACATACCACTTCGCAGTAAAACTAGGAATTCGAGGATACTTTGTTGAAATATTCTTAAATCCATCCGTACGAATATCAAAAACGGTCGCATCATATACTGCACTACTTGCCTTAATCAGTTCACCACCATACGATTTCAATTGATTAATAACATCTGTTGCAAGTTGATTATTCTTCGAAGGATTACTACTTGAAGTTTGCACCACAATCGAAGGTTGTAAATTTTGCAGTAAATTAGGCGTATTCGAAAATTCCGCATCAAAATGATGATTAAACTTCATCATATCAACTTTTCCAATGATTGGACCGTAATAATCTTCATTACGATAATCAAGATTGTTCAAATCACCAGCAGTGAAGATTTTCTTACCATTGACTGTAATGACACTTATAATCGAATTAGAATTATCATCTACTACAGGAGTTAATTGTCCGTTTGTATACTTATTCTCATAATTGTAGAGTTGAATATCCATATCCCCTAAAGAAAAATGAGCTTGTTCTTTTGAAATATCCTGAATGACTGGAATTCCTTTTTGATTCGCGACTGCTAATACTTTATCATAATCATACTGACTATCCCACAATCTATCCTTATTCGTAATTCGACTATCACTATAACGCTTCATATAAACTTTATTGACGTTAAAATTCTCCATCAACTCATCCGCATTCCCAATATGATCTGAATGAGCGTGAGTGATTAAAATAAAATCTAATGTTTCAACACCCACATTTTTTAAATGTCTCATCACACGTTCCGTCATGACATTACGATAATCGGTATTATCACCCTCACGATATGGATAACGTTCATCACTTCCATCTGGAAAATCATAATCTTCCCCCGTATCAATCATGGCATAATGCCCATTACTTTCCAGTAAAATAGCATCACTCCCAAAATTCGTTGGGGAAACATTTATAAAGTGAATCTTGTTTCCATTTCCTTCTTGTGCATGAACTGGATTCATAAAACTAAGAAATCCAATTGTTGCTAACATCATCCCTATTTTCAATTTTTTCATTGAATAATTACCTCCCTTATTTCTTTTATAGTATAAAACAATACGCTATTATCCTCAATCAAAATTTTGGAGCAAAAAAAGAGAGCTTTCGCTCTCTTCTTCATCAGTATTCGTATTATACCCACTCACCATCAGCGTTAACAGTGTAACCATCTGGTGTTGTTGTATTTGTTAGTAATGCTCCTGAAGTATTGAAGTAATACCATTTACCTCCAATTTGTTGCCAGCCAGTTTGCATTGCACCTGAGTTGTTCATAAAGTACCAAGTGCCACCTACTTGAACCCAGCCAGTTTCCATAGCACCTGATTCATTTAGGAAGTACCAGTTTCTACCATCTAATAACCAACCTTTTTGCATTGCTCCTGATCCGTTTAAGTAATACCATTTACCTCCAACAAATTGCCAGAAAGTTTGCATTACGCCGTCATTGTCTAAATAATACCAAGAACCGTCTAATACCCAGCCTTTTTGCATTACGCCAGCAGCATTGTAATAGTACCATTTACCGTCAATCTTATTCCAACCTGCTTCAACATTATCTTCTGATAATTGATACGTTTTACCATTTACAACAACGCTACCTGTTTTACGAGTACCGTCTTCGTTAATGTAATAAACTTTTTTACCATCTTCAATTAAACCAGTTTTACGTTCACCTTCAGGAGTTACATAGTAATATTTCTCTCCATCTTTGATTAAACCAGTTTTATTTTTACCATCTTCAGTGAAGAAATACCATTTATTTTCAACTTTCTTCAAGCCTACTACTTGAACACCGTCTTCTAAGTAATATTTCTTATCGCCAACAGTGAAAATGCCTTTTAAAATAGTTCCATCTTCTTTGAAATAGTAGTATTTGTCTCCAACTTTTTGCCAGTTTAATTTTTGAACACCTTCAGCATCAAAGTAGAAACGTTTGCCACCTTCATCTAATATTCCAACTTTTGCAGAACCATCAGCTAAGAAGAAGTATTTCTTACCGTCAACGGTTGTCCACCCTGAAGCTGCTTTACCGTCAACTTTCAAGTAATTTCTACCATCTTTTGTAGTCCATTCATATTTCTTAGTTGCTGAGGTTGTAGTCGTTGTTGTTGTACTATCAGAAGACGTTGTAGAAGTTTTCATTCTATAAACGTGAACTTTGTAATCTCCTTGTTTTTCAGCACCAACATATTCATATTTAGCTTCTAACTCTTTTTTAGAATCTAAATCACCAGACTTAGTTTCTGCTAAACTATCCAATGTCTTTCCTTGTTCATCTTTTAGAACCCAACTAGTATACTTGACTGTAGTTGCAGTTGAAGAAGTTGAAACTGGTGGAGTCACTGGATTAGTTGTATTAGTAGTTGTTTTTGTAACAAAGTGATGCAGTCTGATAGTACCTTGAATTTCTGATCTATCTAATTTAGCATTTTTTCCTGTTAAGTCAAGTTCTTCTGCTTTATGATCTCCACTTAATTCTTTTACTAAACCATTATCTAAAAGCCAAATTGTTCTTTGAACTTTTGTGTTTGTATTACTTTCAGCTTCAACAATAACATTATTCGCTACATAAGTTGTAATAGCTCCTGTACTTAATAAAGTAAGTGCAGTTAAACTTGTTGCCATAACTTTCTTTTTATTCATTTTTCATCTCTCCCCTATTCAATATTTATTACTTAAATACTATACCCATTCACCATTAGCATTAACTTTATATCCATCTGGTGTAGTACCATTTGTTAATAACGCTCCTGAAGTTTGGAAATAGTACCATGAAGAACCAATTTTTTGCCATCCAGTTACCATAGCACCAGAATTTTTCATGTAGTACCATACTCCATCTACTTCAACCCAATTAGTTTCCATAGCACCTGAACCATTTAAATAGTACCAGTTAGTACCATCTTGTAACCATCCAGTTTGCATTTCACCTGATCCATTTAGATAGTACCATTTGCCACCATCAAAAACCCACCATTTTTGCATTACGCCGTCAGTTCCTAGATAGTACCAAGTACCATTGTCTTTTACCCAGCCTTTTTGTTTTTCACCACTTGCAGTTACGTAGTACCATTTTCCATCAATCTGTTTCCATTCGGCTTTTTCTACTTGATCATCTTCTGTTAATGTATACTTCTTACCATTTACAGTAACTTCACCGTGTTTACGTTCACCTTCTTCTGTAACGTAGTAGTATCTTCCACCACCAGCTTCAATTAAACCAACTTTACGCTCACCAGTAGCTGTTACATAGTACCATTTTCCATCAGTATTTTTTACTAATCCAGATTTTGTCTTACCATCTAAAGTAAAGTAATACCAAGCTGTACCTACTTTAAATACACCTTCTTGAATGATTCCATCTTTTGCATAATATTTTTTATCATCAATTTGGATAATATCAGTTTTACGAGAACCTGCACTATCAAAGTAATAGGTTGTTGTACCAACTTTAACAATACCTGTTTGTTTTACTCCATTTTCTCCAAGATAATAACGTTCAGAATCATTAGCAATTAAACCTTTTGCCATTACTCCTTCACTATTGAAGTAATACATTTTTCCATCAATCATTGCCCATCCTTTAACAGGATTTCCTTTTGAATAGAAATAACGGTTACCTCCTGACTCTCTCCATTGATTACCTTTTTCAGTTGTTTTATATCCTTGTGTGTTTAATTCTTCACTAGAAGCATTAGGATCATTTGTTAATTCATCTAATTTTGTACCTTTTTCGACGAATACATAGTATCTAACTCCTGCTTCAACATAAGTATTTTGATATTCAAATTTATCAATATAAGAGTGCTTATCAATCTTTTGATCGCCTGATTCAAAGTAAACTGTTGTACGTGTTCTACTTCTATCATTTGAAATAGTTACCCATTCCGTTTTACGAACGCTTTCTTCAGCATGTACAGGTGCAGTAGCAACTGTATATGCTGTTAATGTTACAGCACTTGCCATTGTTAAACTTGATAAAGCAATTAATACGTTTTTCTTTTTCATCACACATCTCTCCATTTTGTATCATTTATAAGATTGATTACAATCTTACAAATGTATTATACTACAACTTTTTCTAGAATAGTAAGAAATTTTCGAAAAAGTTTAAAAAAAAGAGAGAAAACTTTCGTTTTCTCTCATGTTTTTCTAATTTAATAGGTATTAAACCCATTCACCGTTAGCGTTAACAGTGTATCCGTCAACAGTTGTGTTAACAGCTAAAGCACCTGTAGCATCTACATAGTACCATTTTCCGTCAACTTCGAACCATTGGCTAGCTTTCATAGCGCCTGATCCTTCTAAGTAGTACCAAGTTCCGTTATCTTGTAACCATCCAGTTTGCATTTCGCCTGAACCGTTTAAGTAGTACCAAGTTCCGTTATCTTGTACCCACCATTTTTGTGATACGCCTTCAGCGTTGAAGAAGTACCATTTGCCTTCGATTTGTTTCCAACCAGTTACAGCTTTGTTAGAAGCATAGTATTTCCAACCATCTTCTTCTTGTACCCATTGGTCTTTAACAACGTTGTATGAATCAGTTTTTTCTAATACTAAATCGTATTCAGCATTTGTGTATAATGAACCGTCAGCAACAACTGATGGAGCTGATAAGATAGTTCCACCTTGGTATTGTGCTGGAACGAAGTAACCTTTAGGAGCATTAGTTACACGGTAAACAACCACTTCACCTTTTGCAACTTGTACTTCAACATCTCCACCTTCATTTGAAACTGCTTTAACATATTTTGTAGTTAATTCGTTTCTACGTGCAAAATCAGCTTCTGTTGAAGTATGTGCATAATCAGCAAATGCTTGTAAGTCTTTGAATTTTAATACTTCAACTTCAACACCTGGAATTGGGTTACCTTGAACATCTTTAACTGCAAAACGTACATGAGTATTTTTGTCAAATGCTTGTGGTTTACCGTGGTAAGGGTTGTAAGCTGGAGTAGCTGGTTTGTATTGTTCAGCTTCTGGAACTACACCTGTATGAGCTGATTCAACTTTATTTGGTTGGTATTGGTTAACAACAACTTTACCAGTTAAAGGATCAACTTTACCAGTTGCTTGTGCAGCTGGAGCTGGTTTTGCAGCTGGTTGGTCTGCAGTTGCAAGTGCTGCTGTATCTGCTGAAGATAATTCGTTTGCACCACCATTAGCAGATTCAGCGTTAGCTGTGTTGTATGCAGCGAATAATGATAAAGCTGCAACACTTGTTAATAATAATTTTTTCTTCATAATATTATACCTCTCTTTATTTTTTTTGGTTTTT
>CALATC010000042.1 GCA_937891475.1 uncultured Granulicatella sp.
ATGCTCACCTTCGTGCTCATGTTTATCACCTTCATTGTCATGATGTTCGCCTTCATGCTCATGTTTGTCGCCTTCATGCTCATGATGATGATTATCTAAAATTGGTTTTCTATTTTTATCTTTATAAACAAAATGGAAATGATTTCCATGGCGCACGACATATCCTGATTCAGTTTCACTTTCAATATCTTCTTTTCTAAATACAAAGCCATCATGGTCATGATCATGGTGTTCTCCTTCATGTTCATGTTTGTCGCCTTCATGGTCGTGGTGTTCTCCCTCATGCTCATGGTTATCTCCATCATGGTCATGGTGTTCACCTTCGTGTTCATGTTTATCTCCATCATGGTCATGGTGGTGATTATCTAAAATTGGTTTCCCGTCTTTATCTTTGTAAATAAAGTGGAAATGATCCCCATGGCGGACTACATACCCTTCTGATGTTTCACTCACGACATCCTTCTTATCAAAGACGTATCCATCATGGTCATGATCGTCATGATCGTGGTGTTCTCCTTCATGCTCATGTTTGTCACCCTCATGATCGTGATGTTCATGTTTATCTGCTTCAGAATGTTGCTTTTCCTCATCATGATGATGCTCTGTAGTTGCTACTGGATTTCCTTGTTTATCTTTATAAATAAAATGGAAATGATCGCCATGACGAACGACATACCCTTCTGATGTTTCACTCACGACATCTTTCTTATCAAAGACGTATCCATCATGGTCATGATCGTGATGTTCTCCCTCTTCTTCATGATTATGGTGTTCATCACCGTCTTCATGGTGTGCAGTAGTTGTTACAGAATTTCCTTGTTTATCTTTATAAATAAAATGGAAATGGTCACCGTGACGTACGACATATCCTGTTTCTGTCTCACTGACAACATCTTTTTTATCAAAGACATAACCATCTTCTACTTCTTCATGATGTTCACTTGCTACTGTATTTGTAGCCAATGTTGTAGCTATCGTTTGTTGCGCATTATTTTTATAAATAAAATGGAAATGATCCCCGTGACGAACGACATAGCCCATTTCATTTTCTTCTACAATATCATTTGGATTAAAGACATAACCATCATCAGTTGAACTCATTGCTTTAGCAGAAGTCTTTTGTTCATAAATAGCATCTGCTGGTGGAGCGCCATATACAAAATGATAATGATCCCCATGTTTTTTCAAATATCCATTTTCGAATACTTCTCCAACAATTGTTTTAGGTTTATTATTTTTTATTTCTTCAGCAAGTTTTTCAAATTTTGTCATTTGAGCATTAGAAACTGTTGTTTCTTCCACTTGTTGTTGTGATTGATTATCTGATTGTCCTTGGAATAATCCGCAAGCTGCTGTACTTAATGCTAGTACACTACTTAAACCTGCCATCCAAAGTTGTTTTCTAGTAGGCTTCATAACTTTCTCCTTCAAATCGTAAATATTACGTTTTATAAAATAACCTTTTTTTCAGCTTTTGTCAAGTCTTATCTCTTAATTTTTTGTACAAAAAAAAGACGACTGCTGTCGTCCTTCGTTACTTCAGAGAAGTCAAGTCGTAGTTACTCCCTCATAAGCTTACATTCAAAATAGAAAGGAATTATCGCAGTAGCGTTAGTACTAGAAGCCACATCGGCTTCTAGTACAGGGCTGCTGCCGTCCCTCGCTACTTCAAAGAAGTCCATTTCTATTCTATTTCACTTGTTGAATGTGCCAAATTCTATCCGCATATTCTTTAACAGCACGATCTGCTGAGAAAATACCCGCTTTTGCTGTATTGACTAAACTCATCTTTTGCCATTGTTTTTCATTGTTATAAGCTTCTTCAATTTGTTGTTGCGCATGAATATATGATTCAAAATCTGCTAAACACATAAATGGATCATCATTTAATAAATAATCTACTAAGAAATTAAAGTTCATACCTCCAACAGTCATCGTACGAATGAAATCAAGTGTTTGTTTCACTCTTTCAGAACGATTATACCATTCCCAAGGTTTATACCCTTCTGCAACTAATTGATTCACTTCTTCTGTTTTTAATCCGAAAATAACAATATTTTCTTCACCAACCGCTTCTAAAATTTCAACATTGGCACCGTCTAATGTTCCTAATGTAATTGCTCCATTTAACATTAATTTCATATTACCAGTACCACTAGCCTCTTTACCTGCTTGAGAAATTTGTTCACTCACATCCGCTGCAGGTAAAATAATTTCTGCAAGACTTACTTTGTAATCTGGAATAAAGACTACTTTAATATATTCTCTTACTAATTCATCACATTCAATTAATTGAGAGATTGAATGGATAAACTTAATAATATTTTTTGCCATATCATATCCTGATGAAGCTTTAGCGGCAAAAATAAATGTTCTTGGAGTAGGTCTTAATCCTTGATATTTAATGGCTTGATATAAATAAACAATATGCAAAGCATTTAATAATTGACGTTTATACTCATGAAGTCTCTTCACTTGTACATCAAAAATAGAATTTGGATTTACCGTAATTCCTAAAGTATCTTGAATGTAGTCTGCTAATTGTTGTTTCTTTTGATGTTTAATGTTTTTTAAGTCATGTAAAACTTTCTCATCATCTTTATACTCTAATAATTTAGAAATCTTTGATAAATCTTTGACAAAATCGAATCCAATTAATGATTCTAAATAATTCGTCAACTCTGGATTTGCTTGACCTAACCATCTTCTATGAGCAATTCCATTCGTAACATTACCAAATTTATCCGGATATAGTGAATAAAACGAATGGAAAGTAGAATCCACTAAAATATCACTATGTAATTTCGATACACCATTGACATAATGACTACCAACAATGGATAAGTTCGCCATTTTAATCATACCATCATAAATAATAGCTGTTTCTGGTAATGTCATTTCATAGCCCATATCAATCACCCATTGACAGAAGCGACGATTAATTTCTTCAATAATAGAATAAATTCTTGGAAGAATTGGTTGGAATAAATCCACAGCCCATTTTTCCAATGCTTCAGACATAATAGTATGGTTCGTATAAGCAAATGTTTTTGTTGTAATTTCCCATGATTTTTCCCAAGAATAATGGTATTCATCAATTAATAATCTCATAAATTCTGCTACTGCCATTGCTGGATGAGTATCATTAATATGAAGTGCTGCGTATTCATGGAAGTTCTCTAAAGTTCCAAATTCACGATAATGATTTTTCACTAGTTGTTGTAGTGAAGCACTAATGAAGAAATATTGTTGTTTAATTCGTAATTCTTTTCCTTCCCTTGTGCTATCTGCTGGATATAATAATTTAGAAATAGAAGACGCAATTGCTTCTGCTTCTGAAGAACGAGAATATTCTCCACGCTCAAATAATTTCATATTAAATCCAGTTTTCGCTTTTGCTTCCCATAATCTTAGCGTATTAACTGTATCTGTGTCATATCCTGAAATTAATAAATCATAAGGTTCCGCTTGAATCGCCGTATAATTTTCGTGAGTCACACGAAATCCTTCTGGTGTCATTTCTTCTTTAATATTTCCATAAAAACGAACTTCTACTTCTTCATCACTACGATAGACTAAGCCGTATTTTCCTAAATCTAACCAATGATCCGGAAACTCTTGTTGCCAACCATTATTAATGACTTGCTTAAAAATTCCATATTCATATAAAATCGAAAACCCTGTTACTGGATAATCCTGACTCGTTAAGGCATCTAAATAACAAGAAGCTAGACGACCTAACCCACCATTTCCAAGACCTGGATCAGGTTCAATTTGATAAATCTCATCTAAAGAAATATGATGTTTGCTTAAATATGTTTCGATTTCTTGTTCAATTCCTAAATTAAATAAATTGTTTCTTAACGTTCTTCCAACTAAAAATTCCATGGACATGTAATACGCACGTTTTACTCTACGTTTTTTTAATTCTTGTTCGTATCCAAATTTCTTTTGAGATAAAATCTCACGAACACTTCTCATCATTGCTTCGTAAACTTGACGTTTACTAGCATGATCAATCGTTACCCCAAATTGAATTTGTAATGTTTGTTCCATACGTTGTTGAAAATTTAATGAATTCACAAAAATCACCTTTACCCTTTTTTATAAAATTGATTGATATAATGAAACATATTGCTTCGCAGACTGATTCCAACTAACATCTTTACTCATTGCTTGAGATACAATCGAAGCCCAGTTTTCTTTTTGGTAATCATAGACTTCTTTTGTTCGTCTTACTGCATCTAATAAATCTCCAGAATTAAAACTTTCAAATGTAAATCCTATTCCATGAACTCCATCAAATGGTTGAACAGTATCATATAATCCACCTACACGATGAACAATTGGAACTGTTCCATAACGCATAGAAATTAGTTGTGATAACCCACATGGTTCAGTCTTAGAAGGCATTAAAAAGGCATCACAGGAAGCATAGACTTTCGAAGACATTTCACTTGAGAACATAATTAAACTTCGAACAACATCATGTCTACGATATTCTAATGAACGTAAGGCTGATTCATAGTGTGCATCACCTGTTCCTAAAATTACCAACTGAATTCCTAAGTCTAACAATTGATCTGCTACCTCTAATACTAAATCAATTCCTTTTTGATGCGTTAATCGCGTAACCATTCCTACCATCATCTTATGAGGATTTTCTTCTAAGGCCATTTGTCTTTGAAACGCTAATTTATTTTCCACTTTTTTAGTGATTGAGGATAATGAATAATTTTTTTCTAAATGAGTATCTGTTTCTGGATTAAATGTATCTGTATCTAGTCCATTCACAATTCCTACTAATTTTCCTTGCTCCACTTGTAAAATTTTATCTAAACCGTATGAAAAATATGGATTTAAAATTTCTTTTGCATAAGTTTGACTGACTGTATTCACACGATTTGCTAATTGAATCGCTCCTTTTAATAAGTTCAAATCACCATTATAAATCAATGCATCAAAATACTTATTATCTAATCCAAATAAATCTCCCATACTATACGGATTAAATTTTCCTTGGAATTCAATATTATGGATAGACAATACCGTTTGCATTCCTTTATAAAATTCCATTTCTCTTGATTTGAAATCATCTAAATAAATAATGGATAATGCTGTATGCCAATCATTCGCATTAATAATATTAGGTTGATAATCAATATGAGGTAAAATTTCTAATGCAGCTTTTGAAAAGAATGCAAAACGCTCACCATCATCTTCTTGTCCATAAACCGTTGAGCGATTAAAATACTGTTCATTATCAATAAAATAATACGTAATTCCATCAATATTACACTCAAAAATACCACAATAAGCTTGTCTCCAGCCTAATTGCACAAAAATATGTTGTTTATATACTAAAGGAAATTTTTCACGATTGATAGTTGAGTAAAGTGGTAACACTACTCTTGCTTCTACTCCTTCGGCTTGTAACGCTTTTGGAAGTGATCCAATCACATCTCCTAGTCCGCCAATTTTTACAAAAGGGGATGCTTCTGCAGCTATAAATAGAACTTTCATCATCATTCTCCTTTTTAGGTTAATAGGAACTTGCATCTAATCAGTTTGAAATAAAATTCACTGATTATTTCCTATTATACTCTTATTTATCACAAATTAAACTATAATATTGTTTTGTTTTTTACTTTTTAATGAACTTTACAGGAACAATAAAAACGACAGTCCTTACGACTGCCGTTTTTTGATTTTTCTATTCTTTCATTGTTTTTTGAATTAATTTTCTAAAAGTTTGAGAATAAATCTTTGCTCGATTTGGAATACATTCCATCACTCGATTTGCATAAGGAGAATTGATAGAACGTGTATCTAAAATCCATATTTCTGCTTTTTCTTGATGCGGACGATTCATTCTTCCTAATCCTTGATAAAATTGTTGTAACATTTTTTCCAAAGCATAATCTTGGAAATAATGACGATTTTGTAATTTCATTTCCTCAGCAATGACTCTTTGCTGTAATTGTGTTGGATTTGGAAAAGGTAATTTTGGAATAATTAATTGATCAATCGATACCGCTCCACTATCAAAACCTTCCCAAAAACTATACACACCTAATAATAAGACAGATTCTTGTTGTTGAAATTTCCGCTGAACCTTTCTACTCGACTGATTCGTTCGTTGGACTAATAACGGAATATCTGGATGTTCTAATAACACTTGCTCCAATTCCTCTAGCATTTCAATGGAATGAACCAATACTAGACATCTTCCTTGTTTTCTTTGATAAATATCTAGTAATTGTCTCGCTAATAATTCCACTCTTTCAGGTGTCACAATGATGGAAGGAGTCGGTAAATCTGTCGGTATAAATACAGTGTGTTCAAAATTTTGATACGTTTTTGGTAAAAATAATCCATCTTCTTGTTTTACGATTGAATGAAATAGTGGTGTGAAGATTGGAATAGTTGCAGAAATACCTATAAATTGATGGATATATCCATATATTTCTCTCCACATTTTCAATGCAGACTTCATACTTTCTAGCTGTAAACTATATTGCCCTCTCTTCAATACATAAGAAACGGCTACATATCCCTCTTCTTGTTTTAATAAGAGAACCATTTCTTGTACCATTTTTTGTAAACAAGCATGAGTTTTTTGAACTAGTTCATCATTGCCTTTAAAATCAAATGTTCGTTTTAATAGCTCAATACAAGCTGATTTTACCGCTGCTAATGTTTGATGATGGATACTCTTCTCCCATTCTTCTGCAGATAGCAATATTACTGAAGTGGGATAACTTTCTTTTCGAATCATTTGTGTCCATTCTTCATATAAGTCACAAATCTCAAGCAATCGACGATTGATTTGTCTGGATTGATGTTCTTGAGTGCTCGACATTTCTAAATAACTTTCTAAATGGTATTCGTTCCACTCCATTTGTATTTGCCATAATGCATCAAATTCCAATAATTTTTGTTCTTGACTTTCTAAAATATGCTCCAATTGTTGTACTTCATCCATGATCACAATTGGTTTATCAAAATGGTCCCTTTGAGGAGCTTGTTTTAAATATTGGACTAAAAATGCTTGGTTCGTAATGACCATTTTAGACTTTCTCGCATGTCGTATCGCTCTACGATAGAAATCCATCTTAGAGAATTGTCTTTCTTTTCTAGTAATTTTCTCCCATATTTCACGATGGTAAAATAAAGAATTACATTCGGATAAATCTCCTGAAGTTGTATGTGCTAACCATTTTAATAAAGCAATTACTGTTAAAGCACTTTTCTGATTTTGATATTGTTCATATTTTTCTAAAACTTCAGCTAGTCCTGACAATGAAAGATAATGCTCTTGTCCTTTGACAGTTGCTATTGGAAGTGAGATTCCTAATACTTCTTCCAACGGTTTGATTTCCTGCTCTACTAATTGCTGTTGTAGTAAAATCGTCGAAGTGGCAATCCATATTGGATGATTTTGCGACTGAACTTGTAAAGAGACTAGTACATACGCCAACGTTTTTCCAAGTCCAGGTTCCGCTTCTACCCAATTAATAGAATGACCAAAATTCAATCTTTCCAACATAAATTCAATTAATTGAACTTGTAAGGGTTGATATTCAATGACCTTTTTCTCCACTAATTGATGATATAGTTCCAATGCATTCCATTTTTGTGTCTGTTCATCATCTTCATCTTTTTCAACAATGGGATTCAATGCAAATCCCTCTATAAAAATAAATTCTTTTTCTTTTTGAGATACTGAAGCGTTTTGACAACAGTCATGAATCACTTTCCCTGTTTCAGCCATTAAACTATCTGCAAATAATGACATTTGTTGTAAAGTAGGTGCAGGTAATTGTTCTAATTCCTCTAAACAGTTCAAAAATAATTGAGCAGTTGCATACGCATCACTTCCTGCTGAATGAATTTGTTGATGTGGAATTTCTAATAATTGCGTTAAATCTTGCAGACGATAACTCTCAATCGTCGGATAACAAATTTGCGCTAATTGAACAGTATCCACACAGGGAGCACTCCATTCAATTCCTGCTAATTCTCTAAAACTTTCCACTAAGTAGGAATAATCAAAACTGATATTATGAGCTACAAATGTTTTTCCTTCTAATAACTGAAAAATAGTTGAGGCAATTTCATCAAAATACGGGGCTTGCTTCACTTCTTTCTTATCGACTCCTGTTAATTGTTGAATCTCATAAGGAATCGTTGTCTCTGGATTGATATACAAATCAACTTGAGTAATAATCTCACCATTTTCAATGATAGTACAACCGAATTGGAAAATTCTTCCACCTTCTTCAAATTTAGGCCCCGTTGTTTCTAAATCCACTACTGCATAACTCGTTTTCATTCTCTCACCTACTTTTCTCATAAAATTAGTTTACTAACTCTTTTAAGGAAACGCAACTATTCTCATAAAAAAGAAGTACACTTCCTTATAGTGGAAATGTACTTCAACTTTTACTCAATATTTTTGGGAAACTCTATCGTAACCGTTACTTGCTTTTTACCCTTTTCTAACTGATAACTAAACCCATAATGTTCTAATAAATTTTGAACGACTAATAAACCAATTCCTGTTTTCTTTTGATTTTCTTCTAATAGATCATTCATTTCTTCTATGGCATCATTCACTTCATTTTGAATGATGAAACAATTTTCATCCGAAACGATTCGAATGACAGAACCTTTTTTAGCATATTGATACGCATTACTAAAAATATTAGATAGTACAATTTTAAAAGCTTCCTGTCCGATTAATAATTGCTTTGGAACAATATGACTATGAATGGTTAAATTTCTCTTCATTGCAATCCAATGATGATCCTGAGTAACTTTTTGAATTTCTTCTTCGAGGGAAATCCATTTTGCTTTTTCTCCTAGAGCTTCCTTAGATTCTCTTAATAATTCAACTACTTTAACGGTCAGTCCATCAACAATTTGAATACATTCATCAATATAATAATCACGATTTTTATATTTTCCAACATGATATTTCATATTTTCTAAAATAATTTTTAAACTTGCTAAAGGTGTTTTTAAATCATGAGAACGTCCACGGAAAAATTCGTATTTAATTTTTTCTAATTGAAGAATCGTTTCATTCTTTTCTTCTACATCATCAATCACTTGTAATAAATTAATATACAGTTGATTAATTTGTGATTTTAATTCACCAATCTCATCAGTCGTCTGAACTTCTAATAAAGCATAACGATCCAATTGTTTCATTTTTCTCATTGTCTTTTTCATCTGTTGTACTTGTTTCGTTATAATTCTCGCATAAATCCAAGCTATCATCAGTGACATCACGAACGATACTAACAAAGTATATGGTAAAAATTTCCAACTTAAAGAAATAGCTTCTTTTTGTAAATCAGTCGTTGTTATAAATTGTAAGTTTAAATTTTCTCCCGTTTTCGTTTGAATTTGTCTCTCTTCAATAACTAAAGA
Source organism: uncultured Granulicatella sp. (assembly GCA_937891475.1). The sequence continues at coordinate 9,439 of CALATC010000042.1, forward strand.
ATTTGTATTACTTGAAAAATCAGCTGGGATTCCTTGACTAATCTCCAATTCATTTGAAGCAGTTCCCTCTCCTGCCATCAAAGTAATATCATTTCCTTTAGAATACAAGTTCACAAAATCCATAATTTGACTTTCTTCTTTAAAATTTAAATTAGATGAAATTTGGTCTGCTTTGATACTTAGCTCCTGTTGTTTCGTTTCTAGATAAGTCTTAGGAAAAATAAAATAAATCGAAACATGAATACCGATGACTAACATACTTAAAATAAAAAAAGTAGTCGCTAAAATTTTTGGAAATATTTTTAATGATTTCATAGTCTCTCCAATTTATATCCCACATTACGAATTGTAATAATACAATCCAATGCTAATTTTTTACGTAATTCCTTCATATAGACATCAATCACTCGATCATAAGGAATTTCGTCTGTTTCTTTCCAAACTTGATCAATAATTTGTTGCCTACTTAATGCTTGCCCTTCATGATCGACTAAACATTTTAAAATTTCAATTTCTTTAGCATTCATATCTACTTTTTCACCAAAAAGAGTTGCTGTATAACTAGAGAAATTCACACTCGTATTTTGATAAGTAAACACTTCTGTGTCCGGATAATACCGTTTCATTAAAGCATCAATTCTCGCTTTTAAAACAGGTAAGGAAAATGGCTTTTCAATATATCCATCTGCTAATTGACTAAAAGCTTTTAATTGGTATTCTTCATCGCTAAAAGCCGTTAACATTAATGCAGGAATTGAACTTTTTCTTCGAATATATTCTAGAACTTCTAATCCATTCTTTTTCGGCAATTGAATATCTAATAGCACTAAATGTACTTCACTTGAATCAAATAAATCGATTGCTTCTTGTCCATCACTTGCAGCAATCATCTCATAATCACATTCACTTAAATAATCACAGACTCCTTCACGAATTGGTGCTTCATCTTCGACCATTAAAATTCTCACAGCTTCATCTCCTCTCATTCTTATTATAAATGATTTTCTTATTTCTGTCCTTGTCATTTTACAATTCGCGCCACATGAAGTTATTTAAGCATCTCCTTTTCTCTCATTGACATTTTCTGTTAAAATAAATTATATTTCTAAAATTGAAAGGACTTAATATGACAACTCTTATTAAACATAAACGTGTAAATTATTCAGAACTTTTTTATGACCTAGTTTTTGTTTTTGCGATTTCAAAAGCAACTGCTTTAATTCACCATCTTCATAACGGTATTTTGACTTGGAATTCTTTCCTCGATTTTTTCATGTCTGTCTTGCTTCTCATCAATGTCTGGATGATTCAAACCGTTTATACTAATCGCCATGGAAAGAACTCTTTATTTAACATGGTAATCATGTTTATCAATATGGGACTTTTACTCTTTATATCCAATATGATTGAAAATGATTGGCAACAATATTTTCATTATATCTGTTGGGCTGTTGGTACATTAACCCTTACCTTATTTTTTCAAAATTTGGTTGAGTTTTTTAGAAAATCAACCGATAATGTTTATCGGGAAAGTATCAAAGGTTTTCTATGGATAACAGGTCTAGGAAGTTTAGAAGTCTATCTAGCAGCTATTCTTCCTATTTACGTTGGAGTCTATATCCTTTATGCTAGTATTCTGCTAACATTTATTATACCAATTTTCTTGTTTAGTAAAGATAAGCATTACCAGGTAAATCTCCCCCATTTAATCGAGCGCATCTCCCTT